>NZ_MIFU01000034.1:0-139889 GCF_001855215.1 Pseudomonas sp. 06C 126
GGGCATGCCGAGCCTAGGCGAGGCACCGAGTGGTGGGGCAAGAGCCCTTTGGTTACTTTGGGGCTCTTTTCCAAAGTGACCCGCCGTAAGGGCGGAACCAATAGCCGCCGTGACCGCAGCAACGGATATGTACACACACCAAGAAGATAGTTGTGTAGATACCTATGCTGCGATAGGGATCTATCAGTCACTCATGGGCTGACCAATCTACCGCTATCGCAGGCAAGCCAGCTCCCACATTTTTGATCTCCACCCCCGCTCAGGCATACTGGCCACCCTCCGCATTGCAGAATCAAAGTCCGCCCCATGCGTATCCACGTCAGCTTCATCGACCGCGTCGGCATCACCCAGGAAGTCCTGGCCCTGCTCGGTGGGCGCAATCTCAACCTGGATGCGGTGGAGATGATCCCACCCAACGTCTACATCGACGCGCCGACCCTGAGCGTGCAAGTGCTGGAAGAATTGCGCGACGCACTGTTCAGCGTCCACGGCGTACAAGCGGTGACGGTGGTGGATATCCTTCCCGGCCAGCGTCGCCACTTGCAACTTGACGCGCTGCTGGCGGCCATGACCGACCCGGTACTGGCCCTGGACAGTGCCGGCAAGGTGCTGCTGGCCAACCCGGCGCTGATTGCCCTGTATGGTCGCGAGCCGGCGGGCGAAAGCATCGCCGAGCTGTTTGACGATCCGGCACTGCTGGACACCTTGCTTGAACATGGCTTTCGCCTGCCCCTGCGCGAGATCAGCGTCAACGGCCAGACCTTGCTGCTGGACGCCACGCCGATTACCGATGCGGGCGCGCTGCTGACCTTGTACCCGCCCAACCGGATCGGTGAGCGGCTGTCAGCCCTGCACCATGACCATGCCGAAGGCTTTGATGCGCTGCTGGGCGAATCCGTGGCCATCCGTACCCTCAAGACCCGCGCGCAACGGGTCGCCGCCCTCGATGCCCCGCTGTTGATCCAGGGCGAAACCGGCACCGGCAAAGAACTGGTGGCCCGCGCTTGCCATGCCATCAGTGCGCGGCATAGTTCGCCGTTCCTGGCGCTCAACTGCGCAGCCCTGCCGGAGAACCTCGCCGAAAGCGAGCTGTTCGGCTACGCCCCCGGCGCCTTCACCGGTGCCCAGCGCGGCGGCAAGCCGGGGCTGATGGAGCTGGCCAACCAGGGCACGGTGTTTCTCGATGAGATTGGCGAGATGTCACCCTACCTGCAGGCCAAGCTCCTGCGTTTTCTCAATGACGGCAGCTTTCGCCGGGTCGGTGGCGACCGTGAGGTCAAGGTCAATGTGCGCATCCTCAGTGCCACCCACCGCGACCTGGAGAAAATGGTCACTGAAGGCACGTTCCGCGAAGACCTGTTCTACCGCCTCAATGTGCTGAATGTCGAAGTCCCGCCGCTGCGCGAGCGTGGCCAGGACATCCTGCTGCTGGCCCGTTACTTCATGCAGCAGGCCTGCGCGCAGATCCAGCGTCCGGTCTGCCGCCTGGCGCCGGGCACCTACCCGGCCCTGCTGGGTAACCGCTGGCCGGGTAACGTGCGCCAGTTGCAGAACGTGATCTTCCGCGCCGCCGCCATTTGCGAAAGCAACCTGGTGGACATTGGCGACCTGGACATCGCCGGCACCTCGGTCGCCCGCCAGAGCGACGGCGAGGTCGACAGCCTGGAGCAAGCGGTGGAGGACTTCGAACGCAGCCTGCTGGAAAAGCTCTACGTCAGCTATCCCTCGACACGCCAACTGGCCAACCGCCTGCAAACATCCCACACGGCGATCGCCCATCGGTTGCGCAAGTACGGTATCCCCGGCAAACCCTGAGCCAGGCACTCACCAGAAGATCCGCCGCCCGCGTTGCATGACCGCCCCCGTGGCGCTGAAAAACAGGCTTTGGGCCATGGCCGCGCTGATCCGCGAATAATAGATGGCGATGACATCGCTGTCGGTCTTGTCGGCCAGGCTGCGAAAGCTCATAAAGCGTTGTTCCGGCCGTTTCAAATGACCGGCGCTGTACTCGGCATTCGGGGTCGCGGGCGTGCGGTAATGAAAATGGGCGTAGGCCAAGACCTTGCCGTCCATGTCCTTGACCGTATATTCCTGTAAAAAATCATTCGCCCGCTTGAGCGCAATGCGCCCCTCTATCGGTACGATCTGCACCTGATTCTGGCTTTGCAGATACGCAATGCCCGCTTCGTCGGGTGGCAGGCGCTTGACCATTTCGATGCGAATCAGCCGGCCTTGCTCGCGCAGGTTGCGCGAGCCCTGGGCCAGCTCACCGAGCAACGGCTCTTGGGTGGCCTGGGAACTGTCCTGCCCCAGGGCTTTGCGGATTTTTTCGGCCACCACGTTCATCTTCTCGCTGTGGCGCGACAACCTGGCCTCGACGCTGGCGGGCAGGCTGGCCTGGAGCGCTTCGTTGCGCGCCTGGTCGAGAACGATCGCCTGGCGCTCCAGCAGTTTGCGCGCATCCCCCAGCAGCTTTTCCAGCGGACGCACGGCTCGCACGGGCGCTGTGCTGGTCTCGGTGAGCGTCTCAAAGGCTTCACTGCCCGGTGTCTGGCGAAAGCTCGCCACCAGGCTCTGATCGACTGGGTTGATGACATCGACAACACCCGTGTCCACCGCCGCAGCAGTACTACGGGCCTGCCCCACCAGGTAGCGGTTCTTGCGATCTCGGATCAAGCGTTTGCCAGCGCCCAGCGCGGGCCCCGGCTTGCGCCCGGGGGTGCGCTCGCGCTCGCGCAGCAGTGTGGCCATTGAGCCCCTGACTTCGTGTTCGAGGGCGTTGAGCAGACGGTTTACGTGCCCGATGCTGCCGTCGTACAGCAGGTCGGCCGCGGTGTCGTCGTACTCGCGCAGGCGCGCCTGGGTGTTGTCGTACTCAAGCAGCAGCGCGTCATACCCCTCGATACGCTGCTGCACACTCAGGGGGCCGGCTGCCTGCAAGGTTTTTTGTGACTGGACCGATTGAATCGCCTCATCGATCAACGACCTGATCTGCATGAAGTCGTCATATTCCTCCAGGAGCGGCGGCCTGCGCAGCAGCACGCCACTCAGGGCTTTCAGCTGGACAGACTTCCAGTCCAGCGGCGTCCCGAGCACCGAAGGCGGCACCGCGTCGGGACGTGCGTCGTAACCGGGCACTTGGGCCAGACGCGCATGGTTGTTACGCTCCAGGATGCTCAACTCGATCAGTTTGTCGTTGTAGCCGATGATCTTCTGCGTCGCCTGGAAAAACGTCTGGTGCGCGGCCTGGGCAACGGCGACGTCTTCATCTTCCAATTGCGCTTGCAACTGGCTGCGGCGCTCACCGGTGAACGCCTCGGACGCGCGGCTGGTTATCAGCACCGCCATTTGCATGCGCAGCGTTTCGACGAGGTCTTCGAGTTGCAGGATCTTTTCCTGCTCGAACCGCGCCACCGGTTTGTTGGCGTTACAGGCAATCAATGCATCCAGTTTGGCGAGTTGTGCCTGGGTTTGTTTTTCCAGTTGCACGATAAAACTGGCGCGGATGTCTTGCCGGTCTGCCTCAGTGAAACTTTCCGGTTGGCGCATATGGGCCTTCTGAAAGCGCTTTTGCACGGTAGCGACCGCCGTCTCCTGCGCCACCAGGCGCGTCGTCGCCTCCTGGTAAAGACGTTCCAGCATCTGGTTATGCCGCTGAATGCTCGCGCGACGGCTGGCGACCGAGGGTTTGGGCTGGCCGCCGAGCAACTGCAGGCCCACGTCCGGCTTCCATACCCCGCGCGCATTCTTGCGCAGCCAGGGCCCCTGACGCAGCGGTGCTCTGAGGTCGACGATTCGCCAGCGTCCTTCGGCCTGTTTGACCCCGTACACCTTGCTGTCGAGCAGCAGGTAATCGCCATGGCGGACGGTCCCCTGCGCGTCCCGGACCATGACCTGCCCGCGGACAGGCGTATCTGGCGAAGTGATGGTGGGAGGTCCCGGCCACCGCTCACCGCGCCCCGGCGACCAGTGGAAGGTCTCAAGCTGGGCCTGCTGCGTGGGGTCAAGCCGTAAGCGCGCATTGGCCCAGGAGAAATCCATCCCGGTGACATCCCCTAGCGAGCGCTGCCAGGCGAACGTCGCCGGCGTCTGCCGGGCATGCCTGACCGGCAGGCTGTCGAGCCGCGCAATCGAGCGCTGGGTGACGGGCCTGGTCTCGCTCAGGCGCAGGCGCTCATCGATTCCGACGATGGGGCTCAACAACAGGCCCGCCAGACTGCCCATCAACTCCACCAGCGTCGTGGCGCGGTCTTCTTCACTGGCCGTGGCCGGCAACGCGAGTACCGTGCGAAAGCTGCCCAATACCAGGGACAGCCACCCGGCCACCGCCACCGGCCCCCTGAGCATGGGCAAGAGCGCGTTGAACAACTGCCAGAGGTCATTTCTGAACAGCGTCCAGCGTAATGCTTCGGTAGAGATGGATTGTTTTTCAGCGGTCTGCCAGAGGCTCCTGGCGTTTTCATCAAAGACGCGCTCAAGAAACACCCCCGGCACCGCCTCGTCACTGAGCAAGGCCGGGCTGGACGCTGGCTGTGCGCTGTACTCGTCGCCCTGCAGAAAACGCTGGACATGGGGGTGCAGGAAACCGCCATTGGCAAACAGCGCCCGGCTGTTTTCGTCCAGGCGCTCCAGCACCACGGCCTGCAGGTCGCTGCCTGTGCTGGCGATCGCGTCGAGCAACGCCTGGCGGCTGGGGAACTGCTGGAGCGCAGCTTCGACCTGATCGGGCCGATACAGAATATGGGGCAGCTCACTGTTGTCCCGCGGGCCGATGACAAACAGGTTGCTGGCTTTATGGACGACGCCGCCGGCATGGGTCAGAAACGCCAGGGGCCGGCCAACGATAACGGGTTGGTCGGTACTGCTCTGCAGCAAGGCCTGCACCACCCGCACGCCTGCCGCGGTGAACCCATGGCGTTGACGCAAGCGATTTTCCAAGGCTCGCATCGGCAGTTGCAGCGCCATCTGCTCGACAAACAAACGCCGGCGGCGTGCCGACTCTAGCGGGTCTGACAGTAACGCGGCCTTGAGTCGCGCCGGATAGTGCCGGCCCACATCGACGGTTTCGATGAGTGTTTTCAGGTAGCCGGGCGTGACCCAGCCGCCATGCGCCCCTGGGCTGATCTGTACGCTGGCGTAGGGTGTGGCAAAGGGATTTTCCAGCGACCACAACGTCAGGCTCTTGGTGGTGCGCTCGGTCCAGCCCGCCGTTGCGCCTTGGGTGCGTTCAAACGTCAGTTGGCAATCATCCGGATTGACCGGCGTCTGGTGCGGGTAGTCCAGGCGCATCTGGCGTTGCAGCGCCTTGCGCGCATACACGTCGATCGGATCGAGCCCGTCCAGGAACGATGCGCCAGCGCTGCGTTTTTGCAGGTGCGCCAAGCGCTCAAGCCACTGGCCATAGGTGTATCGATCAGCACTGTCAGCGGTCTGCAACCAGAGGGGCAACTGCTCTTCGTGGGGCTGCTGGACATAATCGGCATCGAACCACACCTGGGGCGCGGTGAGCCGGCTGAACAGGCGCTTGTAGCTGTCGACACCGGGCAGCGCCTGCCAATTGACCTGTTGCAGGTTACGCAGTTGGCGCTCCAGCAAGGCCTGGGCCTGTGCATCGAACACATCACCCTGGGGCTCTTTGAGCACCCAGCTGACGAGCAGGCCGGGCCTGTAGTTGCTCATATAGCGCGGCAACAAGTGACCCAACTCGTCCTGCGTCGTGAGTTTGAGCACACTCATCACCGGCACATAGACCAGGGTCACCGGCTGCTGCGCCACCTGGCGCTGCAGGACCAACAGCGTCAGCCACTCCCCCGGCTGGCCTTCCTGGGCGGCATAGACTTGATAGATATGCAGCGCATCCGGCTGGCCCAGGGCCTGGCGGTCCGCCAGATAACCCCAAAGCTGCTGCGGGCCGTCGCCCACGCCCAACAACTGCCTGCCCTCCTGCGACGTCAGCGGCGGGTTTTGCCAGGCCGTGAGCAGGCACGCGCGCAGTTGCTTGCCCACCGCGCCCCAGCGACTGAGGCCAGGATCATCCGCCACCGGCGCATTCCAGAAGGCCACCAACCGCGCACTGAAGGCCTCGAACAACCCAGGGGCCAGGGTGTCGAGCATGCGTTCGATATCGTCGACCGAAACCCCGGCGGGGGCCGGTACCAGGTCTCGACTGATGGAGCTGACCAGTAACTGATAGCGACCTGCACTGTCACTCCCCTCCTGAGCCCCCATGCGACGCCGGATCAACGCATCTCCCAGGCAAGTGAGCTGCCCGTAAGTGCCCGGCGCCTGGGTTCGCACGCCGATCCAGGTAGCCGTGGCGCGCAGGCCGGCGCCAGCAAACCCTTCGTCGAGCCAGTCCTGGATCATCGACTCGGCCACCTGCATCAATGTCGGGCGCTGGGCAAACACACGCCCGAGGTAGTCGCGGGAGGCATATGCCTGTGAAGTGTCGTGAAGTGCCGCCGGTGAATGGCTCATGTCGCGCGTCCTGATGATTCGGAGCGGGGAAAATAGGTCGGCCATGGGCGTGCGGGGCACTACATAAATCAATGCACTGGCGCTTCATCGAGCGGGACGCGTGTATTGAAAACGCTACAGCGGAACGTTTTCAATACACCGCTGATCGTCCTTCGCTATGCAAGGCTTTGATCCGCATAGGCTTTTTTTCTGCCATCGAAGCGTAGCGATTTCGCTACAGCTGTTGGGAACTCACACGCGGCATTATTTTTTAACTTATTGATTTGTAACGACAAAAATATATTGGCCGCATTTTTGCTAAGGACTTACCCATTCCAATCCCGTCCACCAGACGATTCTGGCCCTGAGGAGTTTCCATGAGCGAATTGCGTTTTACTGAAGATCACGAATGGCTGCGTGCCGAAGCCGATGGCAGCGTCACCGTAGGTATTACTGCGTTCGCGCAAAACGCACTGGGTGATGTGGTTTTCGTACAACTGCCTGAGCTGCAGGCCTACGACCAGGGTGCAGAAGCTTCCACCGTAGAGTCGGTCAAGGCCGCCAGCGGTGTGTACATGCCCTTGACCGGCGAAGTGCTGGCAGTGAACGACAAGCTCAGCGACAGCCCGGAACTGGTCAACGAAGACCCGATGGGCGAAGGTTGGTTCTTCCGCTTTAAACCGGCCGATGCCGATGCGGTAGCTAAGCTGTTGGATCAGGATGCGTACGACCGCCTGATCAAAGCCAATGCGCAAGCTTGAGGAGCGTGCCATGACCGTTCAATTGACCACCGCCAACGAATTTATCGCCCGCCATATCGGCCCGCGCCAGGACGACGAGCAGCAGATGCTTGCGACCCTGGGCTTTGATTCCCTCGAAGCCCTGAGCGCCAGCGTGATCCCGGAAAGCATCAAGGGCACCGCCGTGCTGGGCCTGAGCGACGGCCTGAGCGAAGCCGATGCCCTGGCGTCGATCAAGGCCATCGCGGCCAAGAACCAACTGTTCAAGACTTACATCGGCCAGGGCTACTACAACTGCCACACGCCGTCGTCGATCCTGCGCAACCTGCTGGAAAACCCGGCCTGGTACACCGCCTACACGCCGTACCAGCCAGAGATTTCCCAGGGTCGCCTGGAGGCGCTGCTGAACTTCCAGACCCTGATCAGCGACCTCACCGGCCTGCCGATCGCCAACGCATCCTTGCTCGACGAAGCCACCGCCGCCGCCGAAGCCATGACCTTCTGCAAGCGCCTGAGCAAGAACAAAGGCAGCAACGCCTTCTTCGCCTCGGTGCACAGCCACCCGCAGACCCTCGACGTGCTGCGCACCCGTGCCGAGCCGCTGGGCATTGATGTGGTGGTGGGCGATGAGCGCGAGCTGACCGACGTCAGCCCGTTCTTCGGCGCCCTGCTGCAATACCCGGCCAGCAACGGTGACGTATTCGACTACCGCGAACTGACCGAACGCTTCCACGCCGCCAACGCCCTGGTGGCGGTGGCCGCCGACCTGCTGGCCCTGACCCTGCTGACCCCACCGGGCGAGTTCGGTGCCGACGTGGCCATCGGCAGTGCCCAACGCTTCGGCGTGCCGCTGGGCTTTGGTGGCCCGCACGCGGCGTACTTCTCCACCAAGGATGCGTTCAAGCGCGATATGCCGGGCCGTCTGGTCGGGGTGTCCGTGGACCGTTTCGGCAAGCCGGCCCTGCGCCTGGCCATGCAGACCCGCGAGCAACATATCCGCCGCGAGAAAGCCACCAGCAACATCTGCACCGCCCAAGTGCTGCTGGCCAACATCGCCAGCATGTACGCGGTGTACCACGGCCCCAAAGGCCTGGTGCAGATCGCCACGCGTATCCATCACCTGGCCGCGATCCTGGCCAATGGCTTGACCGCGCTGGGCCTCACGGTTGAACAAGAGACGTTCTTCGACACCCTGACCCTGGCCACCGGCGCCAACACTGCTGCCCTGCACGACAAGGCCCGCGCCCAGCGCATCAACCTGCGCGTAGTGGACGCGGCACGCCTGGGCCTGTCGGTGGACGAAACCACCACCCAAGCCGATATCGAAACCCTGTGGAGCGTGTTCGCAGGCGGTAAAGCCCTGCCAGACTTCGCCGCCCTGGCCGCCAGCGTCGACAGCACCCTGCCCGCCGCACTGCTGCGTCAGTCGCCGATCCTCAGCCACCCGGTGTTCAACCGTTATCACTCCGAAACCGAGTTGATGCGCTACCTGCGCAAGCTGGCTGACAAGGACCTGGCACTGGATCGCACCATGATCCCGCTGGGCTCGTGCACCATGAAGCTCAACGCTGCCAGTGAAATGATCCCGGTGACCTGGGCCGAGTTTGGCGCCCTGCACCCGTTCGCCCCGGCCGCACAAAGCGCCGGCTACCTGCAACTGACAAGCGAACTGGAAGCCATGCTCTGCGCGGCCACCGGTTACGACGCCATCTCCCTGCAACCGAACGCCGGTTCCCAGGGTGAGTACGCAGGCCTCTTGGCGATCCGCGCCTATCACCAGAGCCGTGGCGAAGAACGCCGCGATATCTGCCTGATCCCATCGTCGGCCCACGGCACCAACCCGGCCACCGCCAACATGGCCGGCATGCGCGTCGTCGTCACCGCGTGCGACGCCCGTGGCAACGTGGACATTGAAGACCTGCGCGCCAAGGCTATCGAGCATCGCGAACACCTCGCCGCGCTGATGATCACCTACCCATCGACCCACGGCGTGTTCGAGGAAGGCATCCGCGAAATCTGCGGGATCATCCACGACAACGGCGGCCAGGTGTATATCGACGGCGCCAACATGAACGCCATGGTCGGCCTGTGCGCCCCTGGCAAGTTCGGCGGCGACGTGTCCCACCTGAACCTGCACAAGACCTTCTGCATCCCCCACGGTGGTGGCGGCCCGGGCGTTGGCCCGATTGGCGTCAAGTCACACCTCACGCCGTTCCTGCCCGGCCACGCGGCCATGGAACGCAAGGAAGGCGCGGTGTGCGCGGCGCCATTCGGCAGCGCAAGCATTTTGCCGATCACCTGGATGTACATCAGCATGATGGGCGGCGCGGGCCTCAAGCGCGCTTCGCAGTTGGCGATCCTCAATGCCAACTACATTTCCCGTCGCCTGGAAGAGCACTACCCGGTGCTGTACACCGGCAGCAACGGTCTGGTGGCACACGAATGCATCCTCGACCTGCGCCCGCTCAAGGACAGCAGCGGTATCAGCGTCGATGACGTGGCCAAGCGCCTGATCGACTTTGGGTTCCATGCACCGACCATGTCGTTCCCGGTCGCCGGCACCTTGATGATCGAGCCGACCGAAAGTGAATCCAAGGAAGAACTGGACCGTTTCTGCGACGCCATGATCGCCATCCGCGAAGAAATCCGCGCAGTGGAAAACGGCACGTTGGACAAGGATGACAACCCACTGAAGAACGCACCGCACACCGCTGCCGAAATCGTCGGTGAATGGAGCCATCCGTACAGCCGCGAACAAGCGGTGTACCCGGTGGCGTCGTTGATCGAAGGCAAGTACTGGCCGCCGGTTGGCCGGGTCGATAACGTGTTTGGTGATCGCAACCTGGTGTGTGCGTGCCCGTCGATCGAGAGCTACGCATAACCTGACTGTAGAAACGCAGTCAGTGTGGGAGCTGGCTTGCCTGCGATGCAGACACCTCGGTCTATCAGTAGCTCCGAGGTGAGGCTATCGCAGGCAAGCCAGCTCCCACATTGATCGCATTCCACAGGGCAGCTTGCGTCCAACAATAAGAAACCGGAGAACCACTCATGTCTTTAAGCGTGTTCGACCTGTTCAAGATTGGCATCGGCCCCTCAAGCTCTCACACCGTTGGCCCGATGCGCGCCGCAGCCCGATTCGCCGAAGGCCTCAAGCGTGACGACCTGCTGCACGCCACCACCTGCGTCAAGGTGGAGCTCTATGGATCGCTGGGCGCCACCGGCAAAGGCCACGGCAGCGACAAGGCCGTGTTGCTGGGCCTGGAGGGCGAACACCCAGACACCGTGAACACTGAAACCGTGGCCGCGCGCCTGGCGCAGATGCGCAGCGACGCGCGCTTGAACCTGCTCGGTGAACACAGCATGGCGTTCAACGAGAAAGAACACCTGGCGATGATTCGCAAACCCCTCGCCTATCACCCCAACGGCATGATCTTCCGTGCGTTTGACGCTGCCGGCATCCAGATCCGCAGCCGCGAGTACTACTCGGTCGGCGGCGGTTTTGTGGTGGATGAAGACGCTGCCGGCGCCGACCGGATCGTCGAAGACGCCACGCCCCTGACCTTCCCGTTCAAACATGCCAAGGATTTGCTTGGCCATTGCACCACCTATGGGCTGTCCATCAGCCAGGTGATGCTGACCAATGAAAGCGCCTGGCGCCCGGAAGCCGAGACCCGCAGCGGCCTGCTGAAGATCTGGCAGGTGATGCAGGACTGCGTGGACGCAGGCTGTCGCAATGAAGGAATCCTGCCGGGAGGCTTGAAGGTCAAACGTCGCGCCGCCGCGCTGCATCGTCAGTTGTGCAAGAACCCCGAATCCGCCCTGCGCGACCCACTGTCGGTGCTGGACTGGGTCAACCTGTACGCCCTGGCGGTCAACGAAGAAAACGCCAACGGCGGGCGCGTGGTCACGGCGCCCACCAACGGCGCTGCGGGGATCGTGCCCGCCGTACTGCATTACTACATGCGCTTTATCCCCGGCGCGAACGAAGACGGCGTGGTGCGCTTCCTGCTCACCGCCGCTGCCATCGGCATTCTGTACAAGGAAAACGCCTCGATCTCCGGCGCCGAAGTCGGTTGCCAGGGTGAAGTTGGCGTGGCCTGTTCGATGGCGGCGGGCGCGCTGTGCGAAGTGTTGGGCGGCAGCGTCTCTCAAGTGGAGAACGCCGCCGAGATCGGCATGGAGCACAACCTCGGCCTGACCTGCGACCCGATTGGCGGCCTGGTGCAGGTGCCCTGCATCGAGCGCAATGCCATGGGTTCGGTGAAGGCGATCAATGCGGTGCGCATGGCCTTGCGCGGCGATGGGCAGCATTTTGTGTCCCTCGACAAGGTGATCCGCACCATGCGCCAGACCGGCGCCGATATGAAAAGCAAATACAAGGAAACCGCCCGTGGCGGTTTGGCCGTCAACATTATCGAGTGCTGATGCTTATAAACGCGCCAGCACGTTTTTCAGGAGCTGAATATGTCCACCGAAACCCTGTTGAAAACCCCACTGCACGCCCTGCATCTTGAACTGGGCGCACGCATGGTGCCGTTCGCCGGCTATGACATGCCGGTGCAATACCCACTGGGTGTGATGAAGGAGCACTTGCACACCCGTGAACAGGCCGGGTTGTTCGATGTGTCGCACATGGGCCAGATCCGCCTGACCGGGGCCACTGCCGCCAAGGCCCTGGAAACCCTGGTGCCCGTGGATATCATCGACCTGCCAGTGGGCATGCAGCGCTACGCCATGTTCACCAACGACCAGGGTGGCATCCTCGATGACCTGATGGTTGCCAACCTGGGTAACGATGAATTGTTCCTGGTGGTCAACGCCGCTTGCAAGGATCAAGACCTGGCCCACCTGCGCCAGCATATCGGCGAGCACTGCCAGATCGAGCCGCTGTTTGAAGAGCGCGCCCTGTTGGCCTTGCAAGGCCCGGCGGCGGTGAAGGTGCTGGCGCGCCTGGCCCCGGAAGTGACCAAGATGACCTTTATGCAGTTCGCACCCCTACGCCTGCTGGGGGTGGAGTGCTATGTCAGCCGTTCGGGTTATACCGGCGAAGACGGTTTTGAAATCTCCGTCCCCGCGGCCAACGCCGAGAGCCTGGCGCGCAGCCTGCTGGCCGAAACGGAAGTAGCTGCCATTGGCCTGGGCGCTCGAGACTCCCTGCGCCTGGAAGCCGGGCTGTGCCTCTATGGGCACGATATGAACAGCGAAACCACCCCGATTGAGGCCAGCCTGCTGTGGGCCATCTCCAAGGTCCGCCGTGCTGATGGTGCGCGTGCCGGAGGTTTCCCGGGCGCAGACCGGATCTTCACCCAGCAGCAGGCCGGTATCAGCCGCAAGCGCGTTGGCTTGTTGCCACAGGAGCGCACGCCGGTACGTGAAGGGGCAGAGATTGTCGACGACCACGGCACCGTGATTGGCACCGTGTGCAGCGGCGGCTTCGGCCCAAGCCTGGGCGGCCCGCTCGCCATGGGCTACCTCGACATGGCCTTCACCGCGTTGGATAGCGAAGTCTCTGCGTTGGTGCGTGGGAAAAAGGTGCCACTTCGTGTAAGTAAAATGCCATTCGTGCCACAGCGTTACTATCGTGGCTGATTGACTGTTCCTATAAGTAACGCGGTTGTGTTCACTTGCACTAATCTGTAACACAACCGCCATAAAACAGTGCGCCGACGATAGTCAATGTTATGTCGATCAACCTATAACAAGTGACTCAATCTATCGAATAACACCCCGCGGCAATATTGCCTTAAGTGCGAGCAGGGCTAGTAAATACGTGGCTTGCAGAGGGCTTGTTTTTCCTGTGTTAGTTGGCGTAGAGTTTGCCCACTGTGTTTGCATGGGTCGCTTGGAACCTGGACCTGGGCAGTAGCTGAAGTAGTTGTGCTACAACCCGTTCGACGTCTCTTACTTTCCTGCAACCCAGCCCAGTACTCTTTCATGTGAAAGGGGCTGTCATTAATTTTTAGCGTCAAGGAAATAAGAAAATGGCTGAACGTCAGAGCGGTACCGTCAAGTGGTTTAACGACGAGAAAGGTTTTGGTTTTATCACTCCAGAAAGCGGTCCGGATCTGTTCGTGCATTTCCGCGCTATCCAGGGCAACGGCTTCAAGAGCCTCAAAGAAGGCCAGAAAGTGACCTTCATCGCTGTGCAGGGCCAAAAAGGCATGCAAGCGGACGAAGTACAAGCAGAAGCCTGATCCTTACTGCGACAAAAAGCCTCTGATGGTGACATCAGAGGCTTTTTTATGTGCGTTTGTCCGTAAAATGGCTTTTTTCCTCCAGAGAGCCGAGCCATGTCGAAACACCTGCTAAGCCCCCAAGGCGAATTCCCCGCCGTTGGCCTGGGCCGTCGTCTGGCAGCGATGTTCTATGACTTCCTGTTGTGTACCGCCCTGCTGATCGTTACCGCCTTCCTCTACAAGCTGGTGTGGATCGCGTTTGTGGGCGAGGCAAAAATGCGCACGCTCTCGGAGTCCGGCGCTCTGGACGGTGATCCGCTGCTGTCGACGATTCTGTTTTTTGTACTGTTTGGCTTCTTTGCCAAGTTCTGGACCCATTCCGGGCAGACCCTGGGTATGCAAGTGTGGGGCGTGCGCGTGCAGAACGCGGACGGCTCGCGCATCAGCCTATGGCAGGCCCTCTTGCGGTTTGTGGTATCGATTGCGTCGTGGTTGTGCGCAGGGCTGGGGTTTATCTGGTCGCTGGTGGACAAGAAACAGCGGGCCTGGCATGACATTTATTCGGACACGCAGTTGGTGCGAATCCCAAAGAAAAAGAAATAAAGCAGGCAACACAACTCAAATGTAGGAGCTGGCTTGCCTGCGATAGCGGTTTATCAGTCACTGCAATATTGACTGTTATAACGCTATCGCAGGCAAGCCAGCGCCTACAGTTTGATTGTGGCAGCCTTGGATCAGGCGTTGCCGGCCAGCTTCAGGCGGGCCGCCTGGGTAAAGTCCAGCATGCGCTTGAGTGGGCGTACGGCATGGGGGATCAACGAGGGTTCGACGAAGATCTCGTTGCTGCCTTCACGCAGGCATTGCAACGTGCGCTCCAGGGTATTCATCGCCATCCACGGGCAATGCGCACAACTGCGGCATGCCGCGCCGTTACCGGCGGTGGGCGCCTCGACAAAGACCTTGTCCGGGCACAGCTGCTGCATCTTGTAGAAAATGCCACGGTCAGTGGCGACGATAAACGTCTTGTTCGGCAAACGCTGCGCCGCCGCAATCAACTGGCTGGTAGAACCCACGGCATCGGCCAACTCGATCACCGAGGTTGGTGATTCCGGGTGCACCAGGATCGCGGCATCCGGGTACAGCGCCTTCATGTCTTCCAACTGCTTGGACTTGAACTCTTCGTGGACGATGCACGCACCGTCCCACAGCAGCATGTCGGCACCGGTCTGACGCTGGATATAGGTACCCAGGTGCTTGTCCGGGCCCCAGATGATGGTTTCGCCGTTATCCATCAGGCTTTCGACGATTTCCAGGGCGCAACTGGAAGTCACCACCCAATCCGCACGGGCTTTGACTGCCGCCGAAGTGTTGGCGTAGACCACCACGGTACGCTCCGGATGCTGGTCGCAGAACGCCGAAAACTCTTCCACCGGGCAACCCAGGTCCAGGGAGCACGTGGCTTCCAGGGTCGGCATCAGGATCCGTTTTTCGGGGGTAAGGATTTTCGCCGTCTCGCCCATGAAGCGCACGCCAGCAACCAGTACGGTCTTGGCCGGGTGTGCGGCGCCGAAGCGGGCCATTTCCAGGGAGTCGGAAACACAGCCGCCGGTTTCTTCGGCCAGGGCCTGAATCACCGGGTCGCAGTAGAAATGCGCCACCAGCACCGCATCTTGAGCCTTGAGCTCGGCAGCGATAGCAGAACGTAAGCTTGCCTCTTGCTCGGCACTGAGCACCTTGGGTTGCTTGGCATCGAGGTGGGCTTGGACCAGAAGGCGTTCGGAAATTTGCGTCATGTTCGCAAGACCTACAGGCGCAGTTGCGCGAAAGTCGAGTGTACCACCGGCTCTGGAGCCCTTCGGGCGCCGCCGGACGAAGTGATTGTGTTCATCAAGCACGGGTTTAGGTGAAGCTGCGCAAGGCTACAGAATATCGATTGGATTCAAAAGCCTAATATGGCGCAGGGACATTACCCATTTCCCTGGCCAGATCCAACCAGGCTCGCGCAGCCGGCGGCAAGTGAGCATTCCGCCGCCAGGTCAGGGCGATATGCCAGTCCGTTTGGGGCTCATCCAGCGCAATCAACGCAATGCCGGCATGCAGGTGTTTATAGGCCAGCATGCGCGGCAGGAAGGCAACGCCCAGGCCCGCGCCGACCAGGTCGACGATAAAGTCGATCTGGGCGCTGCGCACAGAAACCTTCGGCGAGACACCCCGACGCTCGCAGGCGGAAAGAATGATGCGGTTCAGGGCAAATCCAGCCTCGAAGAGTATGAATGGGGAGTCGGACAAGTCGGAAAAATCCACACTTTTGCGCCCTGCCAATGGATGGCTGCTGGGCAGGACCACCATCAACGGCTCGACGCGCACGTCCTGATACTCGAACTCGCCCTCCACCGGCACCAGCAGGGCAGCCACATCCACCTCCCCCGCTTGCAAGCACTCGCCCAGCTTTTTGCTGCCATGCTCGATCAGTTCGATATCGATCTGTGGGTAACGCTGGCGATACACCGCAAACATCGCGGCAAATAACTCACCACTGCCCACCGGCGGCAAACCGATGCGCAATACACCGCGCTTGAGACCCAGCAGGTCATTGATCTCGGCCAGCAGGTCGCTGCGCTCGGCGAGCAGCACCAGGGCGCGGCGGTAGGCAATCTCGCCGGCGGCTGTCAGTTCACTCTTATGGCCAATACGGCTGAACAGCGGCGTGCCCAGCTCCTCTTCCAGGGTCTTGACCGCTTTGCTGACGCTCGATTGCGTGAGCGAAACCATCTCGGCCGCTTGTGAGAAACTGCCTTGGCGCACCACTTCGACAAAGGCTCGCAGCGTTCGCAGGTTCATGACTATTCCATTTGCGACTTGAATTAAGTTGTAAAAGTTGTTTTTACCATGAAAAGCCTTTGACTATCCTCCACCCACCGTTTTCCTTATTCCGGGGCCTCACTGTTCATGATCATTTCGTCTGCATCGGATTACCGCGAAGCCGCACGCCGCAAACTGCCGCGTTTCCTGTTCGACTACATTGACGGTGGCGCCTACGCCGAGCACACCCTCAAGGCCAACAGCTCGGACCTGGCAGACATCAGCCTGCGCCAGCGCGTCCTGCGCAACGTCGAGAGCCTGAGCCTGGAAACCACGCTGTTCGACCAACCGCTGGCGATGCCGGTGGTCATGAGCCCGGTGGGCCTGACCGGCATGTTTGCCCGGCGCGGGGAAGTCCAGGTGGCGAACGCGGCGGCCAATAAAGGCATCCCTTTTTGCCTGTCGACCGTTTCCGTGTGCCCGATCGAGGAAGTGGCGTCGCAGACCGCGCAATCGATCTGGTTTCAACTCTATGTGCTCAAAGACCGCGGCTTCATGAAGAACGCCCTGGAGCGCGCCCAGGCCGCCGGGGTAAAAACCCTGGTGTTCACCGTCGACATGCCAACCCCCGGTGCCCGCTACCGCGATGCTCACTCCGGGATGTCCGGCCCGTACGCCGCCCAGCGGCGCATGTTGCAGGCCGTGACCAAGCCAGCCTGGGCTTTTGACGTGGGACTTATGGGCCGCCCCCACGACCTGGGCAATATTTCCAAATACCTCGGCAAGCCAACCCACCTTGAAGACTACATCGGCTGGCTGGCCACCAACTTCGACCCGTCCATCAGCTGGAAAGACCTGGAATGGATCCGTGAGTTCTGGAAGGGCCCAATGATCATCAAGGGCATCCTCGACCCACAGGATGCCAAGGATGCGGTGAGCTTCGGGGCCGACGGCATCGTCGTGTCCAACCATGGCGGCCGCCAGCTCGATGGCGTGCTGTCTACCGCCAAGGCGTTGCCTGAGATTGCCCAGGCGGTTGGCAGCGACCTCACGGTGCTGGTGGACTCTGGGGTGCGCTCGGGGCTGGATGTGGTGCGCATGCTCGCCCTGGGCGCCCGGGGTGTGTTGCTGGGACGAGCGCCCGCCTACGCGTTGGCCGCTGATGGCCAGCGCGGCGTGGAGAATCTATTGGATATTTTTGCCAAGGAAATGCGCGTGGCCATGACCCTGACCGGGGTTACGTCGATTGCGCAGATCGATGAGTCAATCCTGGTGCGCGGGCAGATCTGACTCGCCAGGGTCAGGCTTCGCGGATCTGGCTGACACTGGTGATCTGGCCATTCCAGACCATCTCATAATGGGAGGCCTGGACAATCGACGACACCGGCCGGGGTGTCAGCAAGGCCCAGCAGTGATCGCCCTCTGAGCGCACCGACAGGTAACGAAGGCCGGGACAACCGGCCTTCTTCAACTCGCCACCCAAGCGCTGGGCGTGGCTGTAGTCGTCAGGGTCGTAGATCGGGTCGTTCATAGGCACCGACGTCGCATCCTTCATCGAGTCGCCGGCAAAACTGCACGCCAGTGCGCGAAACACAAAACGCTCATAATTAAGGCCACGGACCCCGGACCAATACTGGTTCTGGTGGTGACGCACCTCTGCCAGTGCCGTCTCGATAGTGGCCGCCAGGTACAGCACACCAAAATCACCCGCGCTGAAACGCGATCCTGCCGGGTTGACGTGGGTGAACGGCGCAATTGCGTAGGAACATCCCACAATCCCGAACGGGATTTCCCTCCGGGCTATAAGCTCGATCCGGCCGACCTCATTGCCCAGTCGCGGGTTGGTCAGGGCCTGGATCTGATAAAGCGCCTCAAACTCCTCGGCATCCGCCACATCATCAAATAAGGCAATCGGCGGGAATTTTGAATTGACCAGGCGATAGGCCTGCAACTGCCCCCCGGGCAGATCGCCCAACTGGCTGGCCCTCACCATTGCGCGCCACGCAGCACATCGATGCGCCGGAAGGTTTCGTACAGGGAAATCATATCGCCCTGGGCCATGATCTCCAGAGGCGAGCGGCCGTTGAAAAACAGGTTGTCGTTGGGCATTGCGGGGAAGCCGTACACGTTCTCGGGGTTATCGAACACCATGCGCAGCGTGGCGTGGATATTCAGCACGAAGCTGATGCGCTGCATCTGATCGGCATCCAGGCTCACGGACCAGGCAGCATCGCGCTGCCGGGCGCGGGTGTAGGTACTACGCGAGATGCGCAAGATGCGGCAAGCCTGGTCGCTGCTGGCCTGCCATTTCTCCAGGATGCTCACGGCCGCCCGTAGTCCGGCGACACATTGCTCGCGGGTAAAGGGCTGTGCTTGGAGGGCCAGGCTCATGGTGCCACCTCAAATTAATCTACAGACTCAAATATAGACGCCTGAGGTCTACAGATCAAACCACTACAACATCCCGTGTCAGCTTTTAAAACCAAAGGTCCTAGTGGCATGCTTTTCGTTATTTCGAATCGCACTTTAACGCCCGATGGGTGAGAATGGTTCCCGTCTACATTTTCTCCAATCCATTGTGTATGAGCCCCCAAGAAATGGAATTCAACGCGCCCTCTTCATCCCGCTGGCTACTGGCCTTGTTCGGTGCAAGCCTACTGTCACTGTCCGGCTGCCAGAGTCAAACGCCAGAGCAGCTAGCAGAACAGGCACAGGGACGACAGGAATACGCAAAGTTCGTCAACTCGTTCAAAACAATACTGCGCAGTTATGCCCTGGCCGCCAATGAGCAGGAGCTGACAGGTGTGATGAATATGGTCATGACCGTCGACACGCAGAACCATGTAGTGGACTGCTCAACCCAACGCGGAACCCTGTTGCCCAACGAGGGCCAGAACCAACTGCGTCAGGCCAAGCTGGCCAAACTGGTCACCGAGCTGTGCTGGACCACACTGTTTCCCGAGGTCTCACAAAAGGCCTTCGCTGATAACGAGGATTCCCAGGTGATTGTCGCCCCCATGGTGTTCACCCCTCTGATTGGGCTCTCGGAAGAACAGCAGCAACTGCAGAAAACCCGAATCGACCTCTATAGGCAGATCCGTTTCTTCCGCGAACAACTGTTTGCAGGGCATGACATCCAGAGCATTGGCGTCGCCAGCTTCCACTTCATTGCCGACGCACAGGGCAAAGTGAGTGAGTGCATGGTCAACCTGAATCAAAGCCCGTTCCGCTCACAGGGGTTCAAGGCAGATAGCGCGTTGCAGCAACGCCTCGCCACGCAGTGCAAACGGCTGGACCTGCGCCAGATGCCGGGATTTGCCAACCACCCTAAAGGCCTGCCCCTGGGTTATGTGCAGGTGGACTACAGCCCGTGGATGAATGGGCGCCGGGGCTGAAAGCCAAACAAGGCGGCCGGTTTACCAGCGCAAGTCGTGAGCGGCAATGCGCAACCTGAGCGCATCAGCTGTTACCACATTTGTGGTCAGAATCCCGTCTGATACGGGTAGCCGTGGCTTCAGGTATGGATGGGCAGGGCCAACCCGAAAAGTACAAAAAACCCACCACAGACTTTATTGAATCGGCGCCCGGTTCGGGCTAACCAAGGCCTGACCCGGTGCGCAGCGCTGGCCACTAGATACTCAACGGCGAACTCCACGACCGCGTAAGTCAGCGCGATAACGATCGTCTGCGCGATGATGCTTCTGTGGGGGTTCAGGAAAGGCGGGATAAACGCCATGAATAGCAGCAGTGCCTTAGGGTTTGAAATGGCTGATACCAGCCCTTGGCGGAACAGTGACCAACGTTGCAAGGTTGTTGTGCCGGTCGTATCAAGGCTGACCGGTGCAGCCCGCCACAGCCCGAAGCCCAACCAGATCAGATAGAGCCCGCCGACCACCTTCAAGGCTGTGAACCAGGTGGCCGACGCCTGGATCAGTGCACCCAATCCCAACGCGCAAAGCGAAAGCACCACGGCAAAGCCGAGCACGCCACCGGTGATAGTGAACAGCGTTTTGCGACTCCCGTGGATAGCTCCATGGGTTAGCACCAATAACGCATTGGGCCCTGGTACTACCGCTATGCCGCAGCAGGTAAACAGATAGAGCAACCAGGTCTCAAATGGCATGATCAGATCCAGTATGTGTTGGTTCAGGCCAGTATCTTGCGGGTGAGCAGCCATCATAAAAAGCGCATAATTCACGTCTTAGCCATTCGATTAACGAATAGAGGTAACAGCGATGCCTGCCAGTGATTTGCAGATCGATTGGCTCAAGTGCTTCGTGGCAGTGGTGGATGCAGGTTCGCTATCTGGCGCAGCCCACGAGGTAAACAGATCGCAGTCCGCCGTCAGCATGCAGATGAAGAAACTCGAGGCCGCGCTTGGACGGCGGTTGTTGAGTCGTGGCCCGAGGCACTTTCAACTGACCGCTGACGGCCAGACGCTGCTGAGCTACGCCCGTCGCATGCTCGCACTGCACGCCGAGACCCAAGCGGCTTTTCATGGTGAAGAGTTGACCGGACGAATCCGCCTTGGCGTCGCGGAGGACTACGCGGCCAAGTATCTCACTCCGGTGCTGAAGCGCTTTTCGCCGCGTTACGCAGGCGTGGAAATAGAACTGACCTGTGAACAATCGACCACGCTTATCCCGCGTGTGCGAAGCGGCGATCTTGATCTGGCGCTGGTGTCCAGGGACTCGCCTCAAAGCGGAACATTTCTCTTCAAAGAACCCATGGTTTGGGTGGGCTCACCCCAGTTCGAACTGTGGAGGCGAGACCCGGTGCCTATCGCAGTCTACGAAAGTGAAAGCCTGGCCCGGCGTTATGCAGTGAACTCACTGACCCAGCAGGGACGCGAATTCAAGGTGGTGTACAACAGCTCCAGCCTTGCTGGCCAGGTGGCCGCAGTCGAGGGTGGGCTCGCTATTGCCGCAATCACTCAGTGCAGCGTACAGGCCTCGCTTCACGTCTTAAGTAGCGAGCACGGCTTGGGAAACATTGAACCAATGGAAGTTTCGATTTTACGTAGCCGAGCCTCTCGCGGGTCTAAGGCGGTCAATAGCCTTCATGCTTTCATCATCAGCGCCCTAAGACTTCAGGCGTAGTCATATGGTTTGGGGCGGTAACAGGAAGGGGATGAGGTGGGGAGCCTGAAATTGTATTTGCTCAGGAGGCCCTGCAAGCAGTACGTCACGCTCCTCAGAGAGCCCTACGCCTGCCTTTGTACAAGGCAAAAAAAAACCCGGAAATCCTCACTTGCGTGGGCCTTCCGGATTTTCTAAACCGCCAAAAATGGTGGGTCGTGTGGGATTCGAACCTACGACCAATTGGTTAAAAGCCAACTGCTCTACCAACTGAGCTAACGACCCGCTGTGTGGTGGCGCGTATAATACTGATTTCTAAGGATTATTCAACACCTTATTTTAAATAAATCAGAAATAACGCGTTGGGTCAGTAATTCCGGCCGCTTGGAAGCCTTCTGCACGTAGTCGGCAGCTGTCACATTTCCTACATGCACGACCGTCATTGTCTGCCTGGTAGCAGGAAACAGTCAGCGAGTAGTCGACACCAAGCCTTACACCCGCCTTGACGATATCCGCCTTGCTCAGGTTTTGCAGTGGCGCCTGGATACGGAAGCCGTGCCCTTCTACGCCCGCCTTGGTCGCCAGGTTGGCCATGCGCTCGAACGACTCGACGAACTCTGGACGGCAGTCCGGGTAGCCGGAGTAGTCGACGGCGTTGACGCCGATAAAGATGTCGCGGGCATTGAGTACCTCTGCCCAGCCCAGGGCCAGCGACAGGAACACGGTGTTGCGTGCCGGCACATAGGTGACCGGGATGCCCTCAGTGGGCGCCTCAGGCACGTCGATGGTGCTGTCGGTCAAGGCCGAGCCGCCAATGCCGTTGAGGTTCAGGCCAATCACCTTGTGCTCCACCACGCCGAGGTCGCGGGCGACACGGGCGGCGGCGTGCAACTCGGCATGGGAGCGCTGGCCATAGTCGAAGCTCATGGTATAGCAGCTGTAACCCTCGGCACGTGCCATCGCCACCACGGTGGCGGAGTCGAGGCCGCCAGACAGCAGGATTACGGCACGTTTTTGCTCAGTGGTTTGTTCAGTCATTTCAGCGTCCTGGCTCGTCGTTCCAAAGATATTTATGCAGCTGCAATTGCAGGCGCACCGGCAGATTGTCCGCGACCACCCAGTCAGCCAGGTCGCGAGCGTTCAAGTCATGGTGGCTTGGAGAAAACAGCACCTCGCCGGCGCGTCGGTCCAAACCGTACTGGATCAGCTTGGAATTGGCCCAGTCATAGTCATCCCGCGAACAGATGACGAACTTCACTTGGTCGTTGGCAGTGAGCAACTCGATATTTTCATAGCGATTGCGATGCGCTTCCTTGGAGTCCGGCGTCTTCAGGTCAACCACTCGGCTGACGCGAGGATCGACTGCGGAAATATCCAGGGCACCGCTGGTTTCAAGGGACACCTCGTAACCGGCGTCACACAGCTGCTTGAGCAAAGGAATGGCATTGGGCTGGGCCAACGGCTCGCCGCCTGTAACACAGACGTAGCGCGGCTTGTAGCCTGCCACCTGCTCCAGGATATCGTCGAGGGTACGAATAGTGCCGCCGCTGAACGCGTAGGCACTGTCACAGTACTGGCAGCGCAACGGGCAACCGGTCAGGCGCACAAATACTGTGGGCAGGCCGGCAGTGCGCGTTTCACCCTGTAACGAGTAAAAAACTTCGGTGATGCGTAATGTGTCTTGCATAGTCGCCACGGGCGTAACAGCTAAACAGGCTGTCCGCCTCCGTCAGGCACTTCATGGGATCCCGGCAAAGCGTGAACCCCAAAAAGCGTATTTCATAAAAGGGCGTGGATTCTAACGAAAAAACCCGCGACAGGCGCGGGTTTCTTCCAAGCGGATCAGCAATGCTTACAAACGCTGCAAATCGCGCTGGGCCAACTGGGCGGCAGATGTGCCCGGGTATTGGGCCACTACTTGCTGCAGAATGCCTTTGACCTTGTCGGTATGACCCAGGCGGCGTTCTACATCAGCCAGTTTGTACAGCGAATCAGGCACCTTGGCGTGCTTGGGGTAAAGCTGGCTGACCTTGGCAAACGCCTGGCCTGCACCCTGCAAATCACCCTTGGCAAGGTTGACCTCACCCAACCAGTACTGGGCATTGCCCGCATACTGGCTGTTTGGATAACGACCCAGGAAAGCGGTGAACGCCTTGCTGGCCTTGTCGAAATCCTTGGCCTTGATCAGGTCGAAGGCTGCATCGTAATACAGCTTTTCCTTCGCCGGGTCAGCCGGTTCGCTGCTGGCGGCAGGGGCCTGTGTGGCGCCTGCGGCTACACCACCGGCGGCGCTTGCGGCGCCACCGGCAGAAGAATTATCAGGAGTAGCGGCTGGTGTAACGCCGGTTCCTATACGTCGGTCAAGATCCTGGTAACGCTCCAGGCCTTCTTGCTTGAGCTGACGCACCTCATTCTGCAGAACTTCAATGGTGCCTTGTTGCTGCGCCAATTGATCCTGCATGCGTTGCAGTTGGTTGAACAGTTCGCCCTGTGCCGAAGGAGCGGCCGTGGCCGCTCCCCCCGCATAGGCGCCGTTCGTGCCATAACCTGCAGGTGGATAGCTGCTCCCACTATTGTTATAGCCAGAGTTGCTATCTTCCACGGGAACCGCAGCCCACACCGCAAGCGGTGCGAGGCTGAGAGCCAATACGGTTACAACACGACGGCACGTTCGCATGACGAATTACTTACGCAGTTCGACGCGACGGTTTTGAGCCCAGGATTGCTCGTCGTTGCCGGTAGCAACTGGACGCTCTTCACCGTAGGAAACCAGTTCCAGCTGAGCTGGGGAAACGCCTTGCAGTACCAGGTAGCGCTGAACGGCTTTCGCACGACGCTCGCCCAGTGCCATGTTGTACTCACGAGTACCACGTTCGTCGGTGTTGCCTTCCAGTACAACGCGAGCGCCGTTACCTTTCAGGTCTTTCGCGTGAACGTCCAGAGCGCGCATGGCTTCTGGCTTCAGGTCCGAACTGTCGTATTCGAAGTAGAAAGTGGTGATCGCGCGCAGAGCAGCTTCTTCGCTCAGGGAGCCGTCAACTGCACCAGTGTTGGCGCCGTAACCAGCGTTTGGATCAACAGCTGCGCCTTCACCGGCATTGTCGCCGCCTTTAGACGAGCAACCAACGGCTACGGACAGAGCCAGAGCCAGAGCAGCAAACTTACCAAACTTCAGCATTTCCATCGTGAAACTCCTAATGAACCCCAGTGTGTTAAGTACTTCTTTTTGTAGCGCCGCGTCAGTTCAGGTAAGGGGACCAGGACGGTTCTCTGACTTCGCCTTGTGCGGTAGGAAGCGGGAGCCTTACGCGTCCATTAATGGACACGAGCATCAAGACTCCCCGGCCCTGCTGGCGGGTGGCGTAGATTACCATGGTGCCGTTGGGCGCAACAGTAGGCGACTCATCAAGAGTGCTATCTGTGAGGATTTTTACGCTTCCGCGCTGCAAATCCTGGGCCGCCACCTTGAAATTAGTGAAGCCATCCTGGCGATGGATCATTACCAGGGTCTTTTCATCGGCCGAAAGCTTCGGATTGGCGTTGTAGTTGCCGATAAAGGTCACACGTTCTGCACCACCACCGCCAACACTGCTCTTATAGATCTGCGGTTTGCCGCCACGGTCTGATGTGAAGTAGATGGTCGAACCATCCTTGCCCCAGAACGGTTCAGTGTTGATGCCAGGGCCGGAAGTGACACGGGTGATCTGGCGCGAACCGAGGTTCATCACGTAGATATCCGGGTTACCGTCCTTGGACAGTACGAATGCCAGGCGATTGCCATCCGGCGACCAGGCTGGTGCACCGTTCAAACCTTCGAAGTTGGTGATCTGCTCACGGCGGCCGGTGTCGATGTGCTGGACGAAGATGCGCGGACGCTTCTGTTCAAACGACACATAGGCGATACGCTTGCCATCCGGCGCAAAACGCGGCGACAGGATCGGCTCGCGCGATTGCAGCAGGGTCACTGCCCGGGCACCGTCGTAGTCCGAACGCTGCAGGGTGTAGCGCGTGTTGTTCACCGAGAAACGCTCAGCCGTCACGTACAACATGCGGGTAGAGAACGCACCTTTGATACCCACCAGTTTTTCGAACGACTGGTCGGCGATGTAGTGCGCCATGTCCCGCAGTTGGTCGACGCTGCCCGACACGCTACCGGTCAGCACTTGCTGCTCGGTGGCCACGTTGAACAGAGCGTATTGCACCTGCAGGCGACCGCCCGCTGGCACGATACTGCCTACCATAAGGTACTGGGCGCCCAGGGCTTTCCAGTCACGGTAGATCACTTCGCTGCCTTGGGTCGGCTGGCTGATCATGTTCTGCTTCGGAATAGGCGCGTAGTAACCCGAGTTGCGCAGGTCATTACCAATGATTTCCGCCATATCGTCCGGCAGTACGCTACCGCCCTGCCAACCAAACGGCACTACTGCAATCGGGGTCGCCCGATCGCTACCGCTGGTTACCAGGATGTTCTTTTCATCCGCCGCCGCTATCCCTGCCATACAGCAAATAACGACAAGCATTCCTCGAAGAAGGTTTCTCACAAGGCTAGATCCTCAGGTGTGAATGTCATCTTGAATGAACGATAGGGAGCGAAGTCGCTTGGTTTCATTCCCTGCATCTCGGTCAACCGGCCAATGTTCTTGACCGCTGCAACCGCTGAACTGTCGAACGAACCGTCGCCACTGGACTTGGCCACGCTGACCGAAGTCACCGTACCGTCCGGCAACATGCCGATCTGCAGCACCACTGTCATGCCTTTGCGTGCCGAAGGTGGACGTGTCCAGCCCTCTGCTGCCCGCGCCCGAATCAGGTCGTCGAAACTGCCCGCGACTTCATCACCACGTTCATCGGCCAAGGCTTGCTGACGTTGCGGCGTGTCGGAAAGCAAATCAGCCAAGGCCTGGGCCTTTTTATCTTCGGCGGATTTACGCGCTGCTTCCTGGGCCTTTTTCTTCGAGGCATCGGCGGCAGCTTTCTTCTTCGCGTCATCGGCGATTTTCTTCTTCGCCTCGTCTGCTTCAGCTTTTTTCTTGGCGTCTTCGGCGGCTTTCTTCTTCGCGTCTTCGACTATCTTCTTCTTGGCTTCTTCAGCGGCCTTTTTCTTGGCCTCTTCTTCAGCCGCTTTCTTGGCTTCTTCTTCAGATTTCTTCTTGGCTATATCAGCCAATTGTTTCTCTTCGGCTTTTTTAGCTTCGGCAGCTTTCTCGGCTTTCTTGGCTTCATCAGCCTTTTTCGCCTCGTCGGCCTTCTTGGCTTCGTCAGCCTTTTTCGATTCTTCGGCCTTTTGAGCCGCCTCGTCTTTCTTTTGTTCCGCAGCAGCCTTCACCGCTTCCTGCTCGACCTTCTTCTGTTCCATCTGTTCGACTTCAGTCTGGCGCGCAGCCGACTTCTGGGCCTCACCCGCAATCTTCTGATTGGTCTGGGTGGTGGCCTGACTCTTCGATTTCAGCTGATACAGGGTCGCCTGCACGATCGGCTTGGCTGGCGGCAGCTCCGGCGTCATGGCGAAGCTGACAAACAGCATGCCAAACACCAGAACGTGCAGGGCAATTGCCCAGACGCTAGGCCAGAAGAAGCTTTCCGAGGCGGACGGCTCTCGCTGTTGCTGCATCAGGGCGCCTCGGTAATCAAGCCAACATTACCGACCCCGGCCTTCTGCAGCCCGCCCATGGCGCCCATGACGGAGCCGTAGTCGACCGACTTGTCACCGCGGATGAACACCTGGGTGTGCTTGCCGCCTTCATTGCCGGCGCGGATGATCTTGGTCACCGCGTCGGTCATTTGCGGCAAGGTCATGGCCTTGTCCTGTTGCTTCTGGGTGTCGACTTCGCTGCCAAGGTTCCAGTAATAGGTCTTGTCAGCCTTGATCGAGATGGTCAGGACCTGGGTGTTGTTGTCCTGCGGCAAGGCTTCGCTGGAAACCTTGGGCAGATCAACCTTCACACCCTGATTGAGCATCGGCGCGGTCACCATGAAGATCACCAGCAGCACCAGCATCACGTCGATGTAAGGCACTACGTTCATCTCGGCGACCGGCTTGCGCTTTTTGCGAGCTCGAGCGATTAAAGCCATTGGGAATTACCTGCTTATTCTTCGCTGGTGTGCACTTTACGGTGCAGGATCGCCTGGAATTCATCGGCGAAGGTGTAGTAACGGCCAATCAGGGTTTCGCTGGTGGCGGCGAAACGGTTGTAGGCAATTACTGCGGGGATTGCAGCGAACAGGCCGATGGCAGTGGCGATCAGCGCTTCGGCGATACCCGGGGCCACGGTGGCCAGGGTCGCTTGCTGGGCCGTTGCCAGGCCACGGAAGGAGTTCATGATGCCCCATACGGTACCAAACAGGCCGATATACGGGCTGACCGACCCGACGGTAGCGAGGAACGGCAGGCTCTGTTCGAGCTTTTCTTCCTCACGGGAGATCGCGACGCGCATCGCACGGGCCACGCCTTCCATGACCGCTTCCGGGTCAACGCCGGACTGCTGACGCAGGCGGGAGAATTCCTTGAAACCGGCGCGGAAGATCTGTTCTACGCCCGAATCCGGGTCTGGGTTGCTGCCTGCCTGGCGATACAGCTTGGACAGGTCGATACCCGACCAGAAGCGCTCTTCGAAGCTCTCCAGGGCACGTCGACCGGCACGCAGCAGGTTGCTGCGCTGAAAAATCATGACCCATGAGGTAACCGATGCGGCTACCAGGGTCAGCATCACCAGTTGAACCACGACACTGGCATTGCTGACCAGGCTCCACATGGAGGAATGGTCGACGACGGTAGGTTCCACGCTAAATCTCCTGCTCTGATTGTTTACCGGCGCCGCTCACGCCGGCAAAGGCCGCACGTAAAGCTTCGGGAATGGCCCGGGGTTTCAAACTATTGGTGCGCACACACGCCACCAGGAACTGCCCCTCACAGAGCAGCGTTGCATCCGTTGCCCGCCTGACCTGCTGTTTAAAGCGCAGGCTGACACGGTTCAATTCGATTACTTCGGCGCTGACCAGCAACTCATCGTCCAGTCGCGCCGGCGCGTGGTAACGGGCCTCGCTGGAATGCACGACAAATAACAGGTCCTCCCCTGCAAGCTGGGATTGGGCAAAGCCCAGCTCCCGCAGCCGCTCGGTTCGAGCCCGTTCCATGAATTTCAGGTAGTTGACGTAATACACGATGCCGCCCGCATCGGTGTCCTCGTAATAAACGCGACAGCGATGTGCGAACGACTGATCCCCGTTTTGCGCGCGCATACTCTAGTGCTTACTCCTCAGGTTGCCAATCCGGCCAGGCAACTGTTTTTCATTCTCTGCAACATTTCTAACGAAAGAATGACGACGCCAGCCACTAGGACAGCACAAACGTCGAATAAATCGACTCGCCATGCCTTTTTAATCGTCCACTGCATCGAGGAATTCGTCTACCACAGGCATCTCCCCCAATCGTGACGGAATGTTTAGCCCGAAGTGCAAATACGCATGGCGCGTGACCACACGGCCCCTCGGTGTACGCATGATGTAACCCTGTTGAATCAAGTAAGGCTCCAAAACATCCTCGATGGTATGGCGCTCCTCACTGATGGCAGCGGCCAGGCTGTCCACGCCCACCGGCCCACCATCGAATTTTTCGATCATGGTCAACAGCAGGCGCCGGTCCTGATGATCGAAACCATGTTCATCGACGTCCAGCAGGTTCAGCGCTAGGTCGGCCACGGCCTTGGTGATATGCCCCTTGGCTCGCACTTCGGCAAAGTCCCGTACCCGACGCAGCAAACGGTTGGCGATCCGTGGCGTGCCACGGGCGCGCCGGGCAATCTCAAAGGCACCTTCCGGATCGAGCGGCAAGCCGAGAATCCCCGCCGAACGACTGACAATCGTCGCAAGGTCAGCAGTGCTATAGAACTCTAGACGTTGAACAATGCCGAAACGGTCTCGCAACGGGTTGGTCAGCATACCCGCACGGGTGGTGGCGCCAACCAGGGTGAACGGCGGCAGATCCAGCTTGATCGAGCGCGCAGCCGGCCCTTCGCCAATCATGATATCCAGCTGGAAGTCTTCCATAGCCGGGTACAGCACCTCTTCGACGATGGGCGATAACCGGTGGATTTCGTCGATGAACAGCACGTCATGGGGCTCAAGGTTGGTCAACAGCGCGGCCAGGTCGCCCGGGCGCTCCAACACCGGGCCGGAGGTGCTCTTGATCGACACCCCCATTTCCTGGGCGATGATATTGGCCAGGGTGGTCTTGCCCAACCCCGGCGGGCCGAAGATCAACGTGTGGTCCAGGGACTCGGCACGCCCGCGCGCCGCCTGGATGAACAACTCCATCTGCTCGCGCACGGTGGGTTGGCCGATGTAGTCGGCAAGGCTCAGGGGGCGAATGGCCCGATCCTGGACCTCTTCACGGTCGCGAGGGCCGGTGGCTGCAATCAGACGATCAGCTTCAATCACTTAAATCATTCCCTTCAGGGCTCGGCGGATCATGTCTTCGGCGCTCAGGTTCTTGTCCTTGATGGCTGACACTGCCTTGCTGGCTTCCTGGGGTTTGTAGCCCAGGGAAATCAGCGCATTGACGGCGTCGCTTTCGGCACTGGCAACCTGGGCAGCCGGCAGATCCGGCTGGTTGGGTACCAGGGCAAACATGCTTGGCACCACTTCCCAGGCCTTGAAGCGGTCCTTGAGCTCTACCAGCAGGCGTTCGGCGGTTTTCTTGCCGACCCCCGGCACCTTGGTCAGTGCCGAGGTGTCCTGGGCCGAAACGGCACGCACCAACTCGTCCACTTCCAGGCTCGACATCAATGCCAGGGCCAATTTCGGGCCGACACCATTGAGGCGGATCAGCTCGCGGAAGAAGTCCCGGTCGCGCTTGCCAATGAAACCATAGAGTAGTTGCGCGTCTTCGCGCACCACCAGATGGGTGTGCAAGGTTATCGGTTCACCGACCGACGGTAGGCGATACAGGGTGGTCATGGGCACTTCCAGCTCATACCCCAACCCGTTTACATCCAGAATCAGGTGCGGCGGCTGTTTCTCAGCCAGGGTGCCGCGCAAGCGTCCAATCACGGTTCAGATCCTTAAAGCTTGAGGTCAGATCGAGGCCCGACCATAACGATTGCGCTGATGCTATCAGAGACGCAGGCGCCCGCCACGACTGCGTGCCGTACCAAGGCCGTGGGGCAGCAGGCTGGAACGGGTGTGGGCATGGCAAATGGCGATGGCCAGCGCGTCAGAGGCATCGATCTGTGGTTTTGACGTGAGCTTGAGCATGTGCATGACCATCATCTGCACCTGCTCTTTATTGGCCGCACCGGTGCCGACCACGGCCTGCTTGACCTGGGTCGCGGTGTATTCGGCGATTTCCATACCCTCCTCCGCCCCGGCAACAATGGCTGCGCCACGGGCCTGGCCCAGCTTCAGGGCCGAGTCGGCGTTCTTGGCCATGAACACCTTTTCAATGCCCATGGTCACCGGCCCGTAGGTCTGGATCACTTCGCGCACGCCGCGATAGACAATCTGCAAGCGTTCGGCCAGCTCGCCAGCGCCGGTACGGATACACCCCGAGGCGACGTAGATGCAGCCACGCGGCGTCTGCTGCACCACGCCAAAGCCGGTGATGCGCGAACCGGGGTCGATACCTAGGATTAAAGTCATAACGCCTGCGGGTTTATGGGTACATAAGATCCAATGTGGGAGCGGGCTTGCCCGCGATAGCGGTGTTTCAGTCAGAAACTCTGTATCTGATAAACCGCTATCGCAGGCAAGCCAGCCCCCACATTAGATTTTCATCGCGCTTAAGTTAGCTGTTCGGCGACGGATTCCGGGATGTCGGCATTGGAATACACGTTCTGCACATCATCCAGGTCTTCAAGCATATCCAGCATCTTGAGCACCTTTTGCGCGCCATCCAGGTCCAGTTCGGCGCTGGTGGTCGGCAACATGACGATTTCCGCGTCGGTGCCCTTGAAGCCAGCAGCTTCCAAGGCGTTACGCACCGCGTAGAAGCCGGCAAACGAGGTAAACACGTCGATGGAGCCGTCTTCGTTGGTCACCACGTCGTCGGCATCCGCCTCCATCGCGGCTTCCATCAGCGCATCTTCATCCGTCCCCGGCGCGAAGCTAATCTGCCCCTTGCGCTCGAACAGATAGGCCACCGAACCATCCGTACCCAGGTTGCCGCCACACTTGCTGAACGCATGGCGTACGGCAGCTGCAGTGCGGTTGCGGTTGTCGGTCATGCACTCGACCATTACCGCGACACCGCCCGGGCCGTACCCTTCATAGGTCAGTTCGACCATATCGTCGGTATCCGCCGCACCCGCACCACGGGCCACGGCGCGGTCGATGATGTCGCGACTCATGTTGGCGCCCAGGGCCTTGTCCAACGCCAGGCGCAGGCGTGGGTTGGAGCCTGGGTCACCGCCGCCCTGGCGGGCTGCGACGGTCAGTTCGCGAATCCACTTGGTGAAGATCTTGCCTTTCTTGGCATCCTGACGCTCTTTGCGGTGCTTGATGTTCGCCCACTTGGAATGGCCAGCCATAACACAACTCCGAAATTCTCTAGAAACCTTTCAATCCCACCCCAGGCAGGATTTCCCTCTTTTAAACGCAAAGGCGCATCCGAAGATGCGCCTTTTTGACTGCGTACAACCTTATTGCGCTTTCACGCCGCAGCCTTACTCAGCCTTCGGCGCCTCGCGCAGACGGATGTGCAGCTCGCGCAGTGCCTTGGCATCCACCACACCTGGCGCCTGGGTCATGACGTCCGCAGCACTCTGGGTTTTCGGGAAGGCAATCACTTCACGGATCGACTGGGCACCGGTCATCAGCATCACCAGGCGGTCAAGGCCGAAGGCCAGGCCACCGTGGGGTGGAGCACCGTATTTCAGGGCGTCGAGCAGGAAGCCGAACTTCTCTTCCTGTTCCGCTTCGTTGATACCCAGCAGGCGGAAGACCGACTGTTGCATTTCTTTGCGGTGGATACGGATCGAACCGCCACCCAGCTCAGTGCCGTTGAGCACCATGTCGTAGGCACGGGACAGAGCGCCAGCCGGGTTGGCTTCCAGCTCTTGCGGCGTGCACTTGGGCGCGGTGAACGGGTGGTGCAGGGCGCTGAAGCTGCCGTCGTCGTTCTCTTCGAACATCGGGAAGTCGACGACCCACATCGGGGCCCACTTGCAGGTCAGCAGGTCGAGGTCGTGACCCAGCTTGATCCGCAGCGCGCCCAGGGCTTCGCTGACGATCTTGGCCTTGTCGGCGCCGAAGAACACGATATCGCCATCAACGGCACCGACGCGATCGAGGATCACATTGAGCTTGTCTTCCGGGATGTTCTTGACGATTGGCGACTGCAGGCCTTCAACACCCTTGGCACGCTCGTTGACCTTGATGTAAGCCAGGCCCTTGGCGCCGTAGATGCCGACGAACTTGGTGTAGTCGTCGATCTGCTTGCGCGGCATGCTCGCGCCGCCAGGCACACGCAGTGCGGCGATGCGGCATTTCGGGTCGTTGGCCGGACCGCTGAACACCTTGAAGTCGACTTCCTTGAGCTGATCGGCAACGTCGACCAGTTCCAGCGGGTTACGCAGGTCTGGCTTGTCGGAACCGTAGCGGCGCATGGCCTCTTCGAAGGTCATGTGCGGGAACTCGCCGAATTCCAGGTCCAGCACTTCCTTGAACAGGTTACGGATCATTTCTTCGGTCAGGCCCATGATCTCTTTTTCATCGAGGAAGCTGGTCTCGATGTCGATCTGGGTGAATTCAGGCTGGCGATCGGCGCGCAGGTCTTCGTCACGGAAGCACTTGGCGATCTGGTAGTAACGGTCGAAACCGGCAACCATCAGCAGTTGCTTGAACAGCTGCGGCGATTGCGGCAGGGCGAAGAAGCTACCGGCGTGGGTACGGCTCGGCACCAGGTAGTCACGTGCGCCTTCTGGCGTAGCGCGAGTCAGGATTGGCGTCTCGACGTCCAGGAAGCCATTCTCGTCGAGGAAGCGACGGATGCTGGTAGTCATGCGCGAACGCAGGCGCAGCTTCTCGGCCATTTCCGGGCGACGCAGGTCGAGGAAGCGATAACGCAGGCGGGTTTCTTCGCCAACGTCAGAGAACTCGTTGAGTGGGAACGGCGGGGTTTCCGACTCGTTCAGCACTTCCAGTTCGTAGCCCAGGACTTCGATCATGCCCGACGCCATGTTGGCGTTGGTGGCACCGGCCGGACGCAGGCGAACCTTGCCGGTGATTTTCACGACGTACTCGCTGCGCACGCGGTCGGCGGCGGCGAAGCTCTCGGCGCGATCCGGGTCGAATACCACCTGGGCCAGACCGTCACGATCACGGATATCGAGGAAAATCACCCCGCCATGGTCGCGGCGACGGTGAACCCATCCGCAAAGGGTGATTTCCTGACCTTCCAGGGTCTCGTTCAGTTGGCCGCAATAGTGGCTGCGCATCATGGTAGTGGTTTCACTTCTCGTAATTCGAAATTCGGTGGAGTTCCTGCTCGGGCACCGCACCTGTTGAGTCAGGCCACGGATAATGCAGGAGCTCGCGCGTAGAGTTCAACTCAGTCTGCTTTGTCGCCGCCCGCCAGATTCTTCTTGGCGCCGGTCTTGAAGTCGGTCTCGTACCAGCCGCTACCGCTCAAGCGAAAGCCCGGCATGGACAACATCTTTTTCAGCTCGGGCGCCCGGCAAGCGGGGCAATCGACCAACGGCGCGTCGCTGATCTTCTGAATGGCTTCCAATTGGTGACCACAGGAAGCGCATTGGTAATCGTACATGGGCATGGAGTATCTCGGCGATCACGTCACTGCTGCGCCACGCCCCGTACCAGCCGGGTGCGCAGCAAAGGGCGAGATTATATCCGTTAAATCGAGGCTGTGCAGCCGTAGCAACGTGCAGCGCACTATATAGAGAACCGCCCAGCCCCTGCACTACCGCGCAACCCGACTACATGAGGCCGGCCTGGCTTGTGGCCGATGCCTGCCCTTTGAGCGCATGAACCACACACACCACCCGGACCAGCCCGCTGAAATTCTTGACTCCGCCATAACGTAAATGCACTTCGCGATCCACGTACGACAGCAGCGCACTGATCGAGCAGGTATTGATCCTGGCAATCTCAGCAAGAATATTCCAATAGACTTCTTCAAGCCGCAGGCATGTCGAGAAACCATTTAATCGGACAGACCGCGACAATGGCCGCGCCAGCGCCATATCAAACCCTTTGACAAAGGGATCAATCTTGATCTTTTGAAAACCGGAAGTTTCCATCACACCATTACCCATACCACGCGACATACACTTGACACTCCCTTGCCAAACGGCTGTTGAATGAACTGCTCTTAGTTGCCGTTGAGCCTATAAAACATCAAGCAGCCACGAGCAGCCAGAAGACGGGGAGTCGGTGTGCGTAGGACAAGCCAACGTGAGTATCCGGAAGTGATCAGGCCAAGCCAGTGGCGCCTGCCAGGCACCACTGGCCCGTAGGGTTTATTTGCCTTCGAGCAGCGAGCGCAGCATCCAGGCGGTTTTCTCGTGGATCTGCATGCGCTGGGTCAGCAAGTCCGCGGTCGGCTCGTCGCTGACCTTATCAAGCAACGGGAAGATCCCGCGCGCCGTCCGGGTAACGGCTTCTTGCCCATCGACAAGTTGCTTGATCATGTTTTCAGCGCTGGGCACGCCTTCTTCTTCCTTGATCGAGGATAAACGGGCATAGATGGAATAAGCGCCCGGCGCAGGAAAGCCCAGGGCACGAATACGCTCGGCAATGGAGTCAACTGCCAGCGCCAGCTCGTTGTATTGCTCTTCAAACATCAAGTGCAATGTACGGAATTGCGGCCCCGTGACGTTCCAATGAAAGTTATGGGTTTTCAGATAAAGTACATAGGTATCTGAAAGCAGCCGTGAAAGTCCGTCAACAATGGATTTACGATCTTCTTCACTGATACCGATATCGATTGCCATGTCTATTCCCTTCAATTGATGAAAATTCATTGATCAGGTGCTTACCCACTCTAGCAAGAGTACCCGCCTTGCGCAGCCCTGACGCCGCAGCAGGCCTGCGGCAAATCGCCGTGTTACAGCGCGCGTAACCACGAGCGGCAGGGCGTGGCGTGGCAAAAAGCAGCCTGACCTGTCTAGGACAAGGGTTTGCCGCACAAATGCCATGATCTTCGCAACGCCTTGAAACGCTTGATTTGAGAAGGCACAGGCTTTGCTGTTAAATAGGCAGCGTGTCGCCACCGCTATTTCCTGCGGCAAGCGGCATAGGCTGATAACCGCGCACGTGCCCAACGCCTCCCATTGTTCAGAAGCGAACCGTGCCAGTCAGCTCTTCCTTGTGATCCGTCTTAACGTGAGTTAATCAAAATGTTGAAAATCGTCCACCTGCTAACGGGCGCTGCAGCTTTGCTGCTGTCCTTTATCCCGAGCCTGCAACCAGAAAGCCTGCCGTACCTGCAACAACACGACGCGCTGTACCTGGCTCTGTTCGGCCTTCTCAACCTGACGCTGGCGCCAGTGATTCCCTACTGGAACAAAGGCACACGCCATCAACTGCAAAACCTGGTCAGCGCATTGCTGGTACTGACTGTCGTCGTACAAACCCTCACCCTCCTGGCCCCCATGCCTGAAGTCGGCGGCCATCCAGCCATCCTGCTCAGCCTGGCCATCGCTGTGGTCGCTATCGTTCTTCACCTGGCCATCAGCTTCTACCGTTCGTCTGCTCCGGCCACTTCGCAAAACTACGACATGACCAACCGGGATACCGGGACCGTCAAGTGGTTCAACACCTCCAAAGGCTTCGGCTTTATTTCCCGGGACTCGGGCGACGATATCTTCGTCCACTTCCGGGCTATTCGCGGTGAAGGCCATCGCGTTCTGGTAGAAGGCCAGCGCGTGGAGTTTTCCGTCATGAACCGTGACAAAGGCCTGCAAGCTGAAGACGTGATCGCCGCCCTGCCCCGTCGCTGATTCAGACCAGGCCCGAAAAAAAACCGCGATGCAGTTGAAACTGCATCGCGGTTTTTTATGGCCGCAAGTTTTCCCCAGCCCTCAATAATGAGGCGGCGGCGCCTCCTCCTCGGAGGATTCGAACTGCCCGCCCATTTCTTCCTGACGCTTGAGCAAGGCAGCCATCTGCAATTGCAGGCGCTCTACCGCACGCTGCTGGGCAACCAGGATGTCATTCAATGTCTCGATGGTGTCGTCCTGGAAAGCCAGGCGGCTCTCAAGGTCCATCACGCGGTCTTGCAGGTCCATGGTTCAATCCTGGGCAAAAGTGAATTCGGGCGGCATCAACTCCCGCAGGCGGGCTCGAATCAGCGCTACCTGGTCGTCGGAATAAGGTACCGCCGGGTGCCTGCCCCAGACCGGTGCGGGCCAGGCCGCATCGTCGCGCTTGCGCACAATCACGTGCACATGCAGCTGGTTGACCACGTTACCGAGCGCACCGATGTTCATCTTATCGGCGCCGAATCCGTCATTGAGCAGTTGCGCCAACGTGGTGGTTTCGTGCCACAACCGGGACTGGTCGCCAGCATCGAGCTGGAACACTTCGCTGATACCGGCAATGCGCGGCACCAGGATAAGCCAGAGGTAGTTAGAGTCGTTGGACAGCAGCAGCCGGCACAGGGGGAATTCCCCGATGGGCAAGGTGTCGTTTTGCAGACGTGGATCCAAGGCGAACACCGCAGGCACTCCGTTCGGCTAGTCAGTTTCAGGCGCCCAGCATACCTGCGAATGACGGCTGCTTCACGGGGCAATCGCCCCACACCCCATGGGCAATCTGCCGACCGCAAGCCAACGCACCAAAATGAGTCTTTTATGCCCCGCATCGGGCAGGGCCTATCCGCCGATTACTCACTGCGCAGGGTGAACCGGTAACATTTCTGACGGAAACGTATTTTCACCCGTTCGAAATCCCGCACAACCAACGCCCCGAATTCCAAAAAAAACCACGCAAAAGCCCCGCATCCAGGCGGTTTTCACAGACTCACCACATTTTTCACGAAAAAATGACATCTGCCTGGCAGTTTGAGCACGCTTGTTGCATTCACTCCCATATCGTCGACAACGGCACCTGCCAGGAAGGCGGTGTTTCACGATAAAAAGAACAGTGAGTCAATACACAAACAGGAAGTTTTAAAACTTTGAACAGGGTACTTTGCACCTCTGTCCAGGGTATTAAAAACAGTATTGAAGTTGTCAGTCTGGCTACAAACAGACTGTAGATTTGCGACATGGATCTAGCAATTTACGACAGCCTCGTAAAGAAGCTGAAAGGACAGATGTGCAAGTATCGCCAATTATTGCCAGCGTGCTATAAGTTTGCGCTGTCACAAAAAAGAAAGAGCCGCCCAGACAAAAATACAGGTGGGACGGCAGTACTCTTCCTAAAACCAAAGGAGCAAATCACGATGCGCGTGATGAAGTGGAGCATGATCGCCCTCGCTGTTTCAGCAGGCACCTCACAGTTCGCAATGGCGTCCGCCCAAGATGATGCCAAGGGCTTTGTCGAAGACAGTACGTTCAGCATCAATACCCGCACCCTGTACTTCAGCCGAGATAACCGCAACAACAAGTCGGGTACGAGCTACACCCGGGAAACCGGCCTGGGCTTCAACGGTTTGTACCAGTCGGGTTTCACCCAGGGCACCATCGGTGTGGGTGTTGACGTTATCGGCCTGCTGGGCGTGAAACTGGACAGCGGCAGAGGCCGTAATGGCACCGGCCTGTTCCCGGAAGGTTCGGATGGCCGCTCAGAGGATGAATACTCCAAGGGCGGCGGCGCCATCAAGTTCCGCCTCTCCAATACCGTGCTGAAAGTCGGCGACCAGTACACCACCGCACCGGTATTCGCATCCGACGACAGTCGCTTGCTGCCAGAGCTGCCACAAGGTATCTCGATCGTCAGTAACGAGATCAAGGACCTCAAGCTGGAAGCCGGCCACTTCACTTCCAGCGTTGCCCAGGCGCAAACCTTCAAGGACAGTATCCTCGACTTCCCTGAAACCTCCCGAGGCATCAAGCAAGCCAATTTCGTGGGCGGCACCTACGGTTGGACGCCTGAGTTCACCACCAGCCTCTACTACTCGAAAGTCGAAGACTACTGGCGCAAATACTACGCCAACGTCAACTGGACCCACGCCCTTAGCGATGACCAGTCGGTGGCCGTAGACTTCAACATCTACGACACCAAGAGCGACGGAGCCGGCCTGCAACGCGCCTTCAAAGACGACGTTACCAAACTCGACAACCGCGCGTTCAGCTTGCAGGGTGCCTACACCATCGGTGCACACACCTTCACCCTGGCTGCACAGAAGGTTACCGGTGACGGCGATTACGGCTACGGCATCGATGGCGGCGGTACAGTGTTCCTGGCCAACTCCGTGGCCCGTTCCGACTTCAACGCCGAAGGCGAGAAATCCTTCAAGGCCCGTTATGACCTCGACATGGCCACCTTCGGCGTACCTGGCCTGAGCTTCCTGGCTGCGTACGTCACTGGTAGCGGCGCCAACACCGCCCTGACCTCGAACGGCAAAGAGTGGGAACGCGACCTCGAAGCCAAGTACGTGATCCAGAGCGGCCCGGCCAAAGACCTGAGCCTGCGTATTCGCCAAGCGACTTATCGTTCGTCTGACGGTGTTTACTACGGTTCTTCGTCCATCGACGAACTGCGTTTGATTGCGCAATACCCGCTGAACATCTTGTAATCAAAGATGCCCGAGGGCTTCGGCTCTTAATGAAAAAGCCGCTCACTTTTAACCAGTGAGCGGCTTTTTTATTACACTTTTATTTCTGCGACCTTGATAACTAGCAAGCTAACTATCAAGTTTATTGCCGAGACGAAACCTGACTCTTCAGCCAAGTTAAATCCCTGTACCCGTTTATTTGGCAGGCGCGTCTTGCATCACGCGAATAACACGCTGCGGGAATGGGATATCAATTCCAGCCGCTTTCAAACGGTCACGCGCCAGTTCATTGAACATGAACATCACATCCCAATAATCCGCCGTCTTGGTCCATACGCGCAGGGAAACAGTGATTGAACTGTCGCCCAGGGTCGAAACCACAGCGACCGGCTCTGGGTCCGCCAGAACCCGTGGGTCCTTGGCCAGTTCCAGCAGTACTGCGCGGGCTTTCTGCAGGTCGGCTTCGTAGTCGACACCCACATCAAACACCACCTTGCGGGTTGGCTGGCGGTTGGTGTTGGTGATGATGCCGTTGGACAAGATGCCGTTAGGCACGATGACCGTCTTGTTGTCGCCGGTACGGATCACCGTGTGGAAGATCTGGATGCTATCGACGGTACCCGCCGTGCCCTGGGCTTCGATCCAGTCACCGATACGGAACGGACGGAACAGCAGGATCAGCACGCCACCGGCAAAGTTGGCCAGGCTGCCTTGCAACGCCAGGCCAATGGCCAGGGTCGCGGCACCAATCGCGGCAACAAACGAAGTGGTTTCGACGCCAATCATTGAGGCCACGCTGACGATCAGCATCACCTTGAGCACGATGTTCGCAAGGCTGGTCACGAAGCCCTGCAACGCCAGGTCGGCATTGCGCAGGGCCAGCAGGCGCCCAACCTTGTGGGTCAGCTTGTTGATCAGCCACCAGCCAATGGCCAGGGTCAATACCGCCAGCAGCACCCGGCTGCCGTATTCCATGATCATAGGGACCCAGGCTTGGGAAGCCTTGATCAAATGATCCACTTCAGCATTCAAGTCCATCTAGATTCTCCTGTTTACCACTGCATATATAGGTCGCCACAGCAATTGAGCCCCGAAGGGCTCAATCGTTTCTGCAGGTGCTGGGGCGTGGGACGTCGAAAAGCCCCGCGGGTTCCCCAAAACCGGGTCAGTCGCGGAAGTTATTGAACTGCAGCGGCATATCGAAGGTCTTGGCGCGCAGGGCGGCAATCGCGTCCTGCAAGTCGTCGCGCTTCTTGCCGGTGATACGCACCTGCTCGCCCTGGATCGCGGCCTGGACCTTGAGTTTGGCATCCTTGACATGAGCGACGATTTTCTTCGCCAGCTCCTTGTCGATACCTTCCTTGAGCACCGCTTCCTGCTTCATCAACTTGCCCGACGCATAGGCCTCCTTGACTTCAAGGCACTGCACATCGATCTTGCGCTTGACCAGGGCCAGCTTGAGGATCTCGATCATCGCTTCCAGTTGGAAGTCCGCTTCAGCGGTCAGGTTGACCGTCAGTTCCTTTTCCTTGAACTCGAAGCTGCCTTTGCCTTTCAAGTCATAACGACGGTCCAGCTCCTTGACGGCGTTCTCGACGGCGTTGGTGACTTCGTGCTTGTCCAGTTCAGATACCACGTCGAACGACGGCATGTAGTTTCTCCAATAAAAAAGGGGCGCGGCTCAGTAGAGATGGAGCGCGCCTGGCTTGCGGGTAAAATGCCGGGGCATTATAACGATTCTTTACCCTGAGCTGCTTGGCTCACCCAAAGGCCGACGGAGCAAAATTGATGTCCACCACCTGGCATGTCCTCGGCGCCGGCAGTCTCGGTACGTTATGGGCCGCACGCCTGGCCCGCGCAGGCTTGCCTGTCACACTGATCCTGCGCGACCAGGCACGCTTGGCCCGCTATCGGACAACGCCCGGGCTGACGTTGATCGAGCAGGGGCATGCCCAGTCGTACCCGGTTAGTGCACAAACATCCGACAGCCCCGAGCCGATTGATCGCCTGCTGGTCGCGTGTAAAGCCTACGACGCACCTGGCGCCGTCGCACAGCTAGCCCGACGCCTGACACCCAATGCCGAGGTGATCCTGCTGCAGAATGGCCTGGGCAGCCAGGATGCGGTTGCTACGCAACTGCCCCAGGCCCGGTGTATCTTCGCCTCCAGCACCGAGGGTGCGTTTCGCCAGAGCGATGGCAGTGTGGTTTTCGCCGGCCATGGCTTTACCTGGCTCGGTGACACTACCCATCCCACGGCGCCGCTGTGGCTGGACGACTTGGAGGCCGCCGGCATTCCCCACCAGTGGAGCACCGATATCCTCACGCGCCTCTGGCGAAAACTGGCACTCAACTGTGCGATCAATCCACTGACCGTGCTCTATCAATGCCGCAATGGCGGGCTACAGCAGCACCAATGCGAAGTAGCGACCCTGTGTACCGAACTCGCCGAACTGCTGGAGTACTGCGGCCAGCCAGCGGCGGCGCAGGACCTGCAGACCGAAGTGGCGCGGGTGATCCAGGCGACGGCAGCGAATTTTTCGTCGATGTACCAGGATGTGGCTGGCGGCCGACGCACTGAAATCCGCTACCTGCTCGGCCATGCCTGCCAGGCGGCCTTGCGCCATCGCCTGAGCCTGCCGCACCTGCAACAACTGCATGTGCGCCTGGCCGGTTACCTGGACGCACGCGGATTGCCCAGCGACTGAAGCACGCGCTACCCTGCCCACTTGATCCTTGCCTGCGAACAACCTGATGCCACTGCGCCAGCGTCTCGAAAATCTCCCCGTTGGGCAGAAACTGCTGGCGGCCCTGCTGGTACTGCTGACCACCGTGCTGCTGGTGGCCAACCTGACCTTTATCAGCGCCGCCTACTGGATCTCCCAGGAAAGCATGGCCCCCCAGGCCCTGCAGGCAATTGGCCGACTGGTTTCCAATCCGGCCCTCGCCGCGCAAGCCCTGGACTCTCCCGCCAAGGCCGATGCCCTGCTCAACGAGCTGACCAGTTACTCGCCACTGCGCGCGGCGGCCCTCTACGACGGCGAAGGCAGCCGCCTGGCGCAGTTGCAACACGGTGACCGCCTGCAATTGCCGGCGCACTATCGTGACATCGAAGCCTGGCGGGTCACCGAGTTTCGCAGCAATCAAATCATCACCCTGCCCCGCCCCGGCCTGCCCTCGGGGCACCTGCTGCTGGTGGCCAGCAGCGAACTGCCGGTGGCCTTCTACACCGGCACCCTGACCGCCAGCCTCGGCATCCTGGTTTTCAGCATCCTGCTGTGGATGGTGATCGCCCGGCAGATCAAGCGCCTGATTACCCGGCCCATCCACGAGTTGGAAGAGTTGTCGCGCCAGGTCACCCGCGAGGAGAACTACGCGTTGCGGGCCGGTCGCGGCAACCATGACGAAATCGGCAGCCTGGCCGAAGCGTTCAATACCATGCTGTCACGCATCGAAGCCCGCGAGCAGCAACTCAAGCGCGCGCGGGACGACTCCCAGGCCGCCTATGACCAGGCCCAGGGCCTGGCCGAGGAAACGCGCCATACCAACCGCAAGCTGGAACTGGAAGTCCAGGTGCGCAGCAAAATCGAGAAAAAACTCACCGGGTTCCAGAATTATCTCAACAGCATCATCGACTCCATGCCCTCTGCCTTGATCGCCCTGGACGAGCAGCTTTACGTTACCCAATGGAACCAGGAAGCCAGCGCCCTTTCCGGCACACGCCTGGACCAAGCGCTGAACCAGCCAATCTTCCTCGCCTTCGAACCGCTCAAGCCCTACCTGCCCCAACTCAAGGCCACGGTGGAGCAACATACGGTGGAGCGCATCGAGCGCGTCACCTGGATCAAGGACGACGAGCCCAAGCACTACGCCCTGACCTTTTACCCGCTGATGGGCGGTGCCGGGCGCGGGGTGGTGATCCGCATCGATGACATCACCCAGCGCCTGTCCCTGGAAGAAATGATGGTGCAGTCAGAGAAGATGCTGTCCGTCGGCGGGCTGGCCGCCGGCATGGCCCACGAAATCAACAACCCCCTGGGGGCGATCCTGCACAACGTGCAGAACATCCGCCGACGCCTATCGACGGAGCTGCCGAAAAACCTGGAGCACGCCGAGCAGGTGGGCGTGGAACTGGAAACGGTGAACCGTTACCTGCAAAGCCGCGAGGTGCCGCAATTGCTCGACGGTATCCAGCAAGCCGGGGCCCGCGCGGCGAAAATCGTCACCCATATGCTCAGTTTCAGCCGCCGCAGCAACCGCCAGATGGCGCCTTGCGACCTGCCAGCCCTGATCGATCAGGCCGTGGAGATCGCCGGTAATGACTTCGACCTGGCGATCGGCTTCGACTTCAAGGGCCAGGCGATCATTCGCCAGTTCGACCCAGCGCTGGGCCCGGTGCCCGGCACCGCCAACGAGCTGGAGCAGGTACTGCTCAACCTGCTGAAAAACGCCGCCCAGGCCATCCACCTGCGCGAAGACGACAGCGAGCCAGGGCGCATCATCCTGCGCACCCGGCTCAACCCGCCCTGGGCCGAGATCCAGGTGGAAGACAATGGCATCGGCATGAGTGAGAGCGTACGTAAACGCACGTTCGAGCCGTTCTTCACCACCAAGGAAATCGGCCAGGGCACGGGGCTGGGCTTGTCGGTCTCGTACTTCATCATCACCAACAATCACAAGGGCCAGATGGAGGTTCACTCCACCCTGGGCCAGGGCACCTGCTTTACCTTGCGCCTGCCGTTGGCCGGCAGCCAGCTTGCCCCCCTCGAACTGACTCAACTGGAGCACTGACCATGGGCTTTCGCCTGTCGAAAATTTACACCCGTACCGGCGACAAAGGCGAAACCGGCCTGGGTGACGGTCGCCGCGTGCCCAAGGATCACCCCCGGGTGGAAGCCATCGGCGAAGTGGACAGCCTCAACAGCCAATTGGGCCTGCTGTTGGCCGGGCTCGAGGAGCAAAGCGGCCAGCATCCTGCGTTGAAGGATGTGGTCGAGGTCCTGACACCTTGCCAGCACCGACTGTTTGACCTGGGTGGCGAGTTGGCAATGCCGGTCTACAAGGCACTGAATGCAGGCGAAGTGGACCGCTTGGAAGCCGCGATCGATCGCTGGAATGAAGAGGTAGGGCCTTTGGAAAACTTCATCCTGCCCGGCGGTTCGGCACTGATCGCCCAGGCCCACGTATGCCGCAGCCTGGCCCGCAGCGCCGAGCGCCGCTGCCAGCAGTTGAATGCACTGGAGCCGTTGGAAGGCGTGGGATTGGCGTATATCAATCGGCTATCGGATTTACTGTTTGTCGCAGCGCGAGTAATTGCCAGGCGCCAGGGGGTTGCGGAGATTTTGTGGCAGGCGGCAGCTAAGCCGCACTGAGGTTTTGTAGAGCTTTATCGGGCCTCATCGCAGGCAAGCCAGCTCCCACACTTGAGCGGTGAATACATTCAAATGTGGGAGCTGGCTTGCCTGCGATGGGGCCATCACTGACGACTCAAACCTCAGGCCAGAACGCCCGAATCCCCGCCACACCCTGCGCTCCGTTCTGCCAGGCCTTCTCCCGCTCGTCAGGCCCAACCCCACCCAACAGAAACACAGGCTTGCTGAAGCCCTTGATCAACTGCGCGGCCTCTTCCCAACCCAATGGTTGAGCATCAGGATGAGTTTGGGTCGGCTGCACCGGCGACAAAGTGACAAAGTCCACGTCCATCAATTCGGCCAATGCCAGCTCCTCGGCATTGTGGCAAGACGCTGCCAACCAGCGATCCTTGGGCAATGGCCGGCCTTTGCTGGCGTATTTGCGCAGTTGCGCCGAAGTCATGTGCCAGCCCGCCGCCGGGAAATCACCGAGCCATTCAAACGGCCCCTTGAGCATCAACTGTGCCTTGCCGGCACACAACCCCACGGCATCCACCGCCAGGTCGCGGTACTTGGGGTCATAGCCATTGGGTGCGCGCAATTGGATCAGCTTGATGCCACCGGCAATGGCTTTCTGAATACCGCGCAACAACACTGGGGTTTCCAGTTCACCTGGGGTGATCAGGTAGTCAGCGGGCAAGCGCGCGGCAGCGACGATTGGCGCGTTGGCAGCTGGAAACTCGTAGTTCTGCAAGTCCCGTGGCGCCACCCATTCGAGGGGTTGCCCTTCTGCGCCATGGGGCTCGCCGGTAAACGCCGAGACCTCCCAGACATCCAGCAACACCTGCTTGTCCGGGTAATCATGCTGCACCTGGATCAACGGCCGCGCCGTGGTGACCTGGATACCCAGTTCCTCCTGCAGCTCTCGGCCCAGTGCGGTGAAAACCGATTCATCGGCCTCCACCTTGCCTCCGGGAAATTCCCAGAGGCCGCCCTGGTGCTGGGTATCTGCACGACGCGCCAGCAAAATCCGGCCATCGATACCGCGAATAACTGCGGCTGCTACATGAACTCGTTTCACGGTATTACGTCCTCTAAGCCGGCGTCTGCCGGGGCATTGCCAATGCCCCGGGCAGGTATCAAGTGCGGTATTCGGCGTTGATTTTCACGTATTCGTGGGACAGGTCGGTGGTCCAGATGGTTTCGCTGCACTCACCGCGTCCCAGTTCGATGCGGATGGTGATTTCTTCCTGCTGCATCACCGCCGAGCCCTGGGCTTCGGTGTAGGTTTCGGCACGGGCGCCACGGCTGGCGATGCACACATCACCGAGGAACACGTCGATCTTGCTCACGTCCAGGTTCGGCACGCCGGCACGACCCACCGCTGCGAGGATCCGGCCCCAGTTCGGGTCGGAGGCAAACAGCGCGGTCTTGATCAGCGGCGAGTGGGCCACGGTGTAGCCGACATCCAGGCACTCCTGGTGATTGCCGCCGCCATTGACTTCAACGGTGACGAACTTGGTCGCGCCTTCGCCATCACGCACGATGGCCTGGGCCACTTCCATGCACACTTCAAATACCGCCTGCTTCAACGCCGCGAACAGCGGGCCGTTGGAGGAGGTGATTTCCGGCAGGTTGGCTTTACCAGTGGCAATCAACATGCAGCAGTCGTTGGTCGAAGTGTCGCCGTCGATGGTGATGCGGTTGAACGACTTGTTGGCGCCATCGAGCATCAGGTTCTGCAGCACATCGCGGGAGACTTTGGCGTCAGTGGCGATGTAGCCGAGCATGGTCGCCATGTTCGGGCGGATCATGCCCGCACCTTTGCTGATGCCGGTCACGGTGACAGTCACGCCTTCATGCATGAACTGGCGGCTGGCGCCCTTGGGCAGAGTGTCGGTGGTCATGATCCCGGTGGCCGCGGCCGCCCAGTTATCCACCGACAGGTCGTCCAGCGCGGCCTGCAGGGCGCCTTCGATTTTTTCCACGGGCAACGGCTCGCCGATCACCCCGGTGGAGTACGGCAGCACCTGGCTGGCGTCCACCCCGGTCAACTCCGCCAGCTTGGCGCAAGTGCGCGCAGCCGCAGCCAGGCCAGGCTCGCCGGTACCGGCGTTGGCATTGCCGGTGTTGGTCAGCAAGTAGCGCACCGGGCCTTCGACACGTTGCTTGGCGAGGATCACGGGGGCTGCGCAAAACGCGTTCAGGGTGAACACGCCAGCGATGGTCGAGCCTTCGGCACAGCGCATCACTACCACGTCCTTGCGCCCGGGGCGCTTGATACCGGCCGAAGCGATACCGAGTTCAAAACCGGCAACCGGGTGCAACGTGGGCAAAGGACCAAGACCAACAGCCATGAATGCGCTCCTTAACGATGTGATGTCTGCACCGTCGTCGTCGACGGTGAATAAATGGCAAAACGCCGCGACGGCTGATGCCGGTCGCGGCGCGGGGTATTGCAGCGTCAGGCAAAAATCTTAGTTGATTTCGCCATGGCAGTGTTTGAACTTCTTGCCCGAACCGCACCAGCATGGCTCGTTGCGACCCAGCTTCTGCTCGTTGCGCACAGGAGCCTGGGCCAGGGCCACATCGACCTCTTCACCCAACACTTCCGGCGACTCAAGGCCCGGCGCTTCGTCATGCTGGAACTGCATGCGCGCGGCCAGGGCTTCGGCTTCCTGGCGCAGGCGGGCTTCTTCTTCGATCGGGTCTTCGCGACGCACCTGAACGTGGGACAGCACACGAATCGAATCGCGCTTGATCGAATCCAGCAACTCGGAGAACAGCGTGAACGACTCGCGCTTGTACTCCTGCTTCGGGTTCTTCTGGGCGTAGCCACGCAGGTGGATACCGTGGCGCAGGTGGTCCATGGTCGACAGGTGGTCTTTCCACAGGTCGTCCAGCACACGCAGAACGATTTGCTTCTCGAAGGTGCGCAGTGCTTCGGCACTGGCTTGCTCTTCTTTCTCGTTGTACGCGGCCAGCAGTTCGGCCATCAGTTTTTCGCGCAGGGTTTCTTCGTACAGGTGATCGTCTTCGTCAAGCCATTGCTGGACCGGCAGGTCGACACCGAAGTCGCTCTTCAACGCAGCTTCCAGGCCGGCAACATCCCACTGCTCAGGCAGCGACTGTGGCGGGATATGGGCACTGACGGTGGCGTTGAGCACGTCCTGGCGGAAGTCGGCAATGGTTTCGCCAATGTTGTCGGCGGCCAGCAACGTGTTACGCATGTGATAAATCACTTTACGCTGTTCGTTGTTGACGTCATCGAACTCCAGCAGTTGCTTACGAATATCGAAGTTGCGGCCTTCGACCTTGCGCTGGGCCTTTTCGATGGCGTTGGTCACCATGCGATGCTCGATCGCTTCGCCAGACTGCATGCCCAGGGCCTTCATGAAGTTCTTCACCCGGTCAGAGGCGAAGATGCGCATCAGGCTGTCTTCCAGGGACAGGTAGAAACGGCTGGAACCGGCGTCGCCCTGGCGACCGGCACGGCCACGCAGTTGGTTGTCGATACGGCGCGATTCGTGACGCTCGGACGCGATCACCTGCAAACCACCGGATTCCAGCACGGCCTGATGGCGCTTCTGCCAGTCGGCCTTGATCTGGGCGATCTGCTCAGGCGTCGGGTTGTCCAGGGATGCCACTTCCACTTCCCAGTTACCGCCCAACAGGATGTCGGTACCACGACCGGCCATGTTGGTAGCGATGGTCAGTGCGCCTGGGCGACCGGCCTGGGCAATGATCTCGGCTTCTTTTTCGTGGAACTTGGCGTTGAGGACCTTGTGCTCGATACCTTCCTTGTTGAGCAGGTTCGACATGTGCTCGGAGGTTTCGATGGTTGCAGTACCCACCAGGACCGGACGGCCTTGGGCCATGCATTCCTTGATGTCGGCAACGATTGCAGCGTATTTCTCGTCGGCGGTCAGGAACACCAGGTCGTTGTAGTCTTTACGCGCCAGCGGCTTGTTCGGCGGGATGACCATCACCGACAGACCGTAGATCTGGTGGAATTCGAACGCTTCGGTGTCAGCAGTACCGGTCATGCCGGACAGCTTGTTGTACAGGCGGAAGTAGTTCTGGAAGGTGGTCGAGGCCAGCGTCTGGCTCTCGGCCTGGATGTTGAGCACTTCCTTGGCTTCGATGGCCTGGTGCAGGCCTTCGGACAAACGACGACCGGGCATGGTACGGCCGGTGTGTTCGTCGACCAGCACGACCTGGCCGTCCTGGACAATGTATTCGACGTTGCGATGGAACAGCTTGTGGGCGCGCAGGCCGGCATACACGTGGGTCAACAGGCCCAGGTTGTGTGCCGAGTACAGGCTTTCGCCTTCAGCCAGCAGGCCGATCTGGGTCAGCATCTCTTCGACGAACTGGTGACCGGCTTCGTTAAGCTCGACCTGGCGGGTCTTCTCGTCGATGGAGTAATGACCTTCTTTGGTCACGACGCCTTCCACTTCCTCGATATGTTGCTCAAGGCGCGGGATCAGCTTGTTGATTTCGGTGTACAGGCGCGAGCTGTCCTCGGCCTGGCCGGAGATGATCAGCGGAGTACGGGCTTCGTCGATGAGAATGGAGTCGACTTCGTCGATCACGGCAAAGTTGAGTTCACGCTGGAATTTTTCTTCCATGCTGAACGCCATGTTGTCGCGCAGGTAGTCGAAACCGAATTCGTTGTTGGTGCCGTAGGTGATGTCGGCGGCGTAGGCGGCACGCTTCTCTTCCGGCGGCTGGAACGGCGTTACCACGCCGACGGTCAGGCCGAGGAATTCATACAGCGGGCGCATCCAGTTGGCGTCCCGGCGAGCCAGATAGTCGTTCACCGTCACAACGTGCACGCCCTTGCCGGACAGTGCGTTGAGGTAAACGCCCAGGGTTGCCACCAGGGTCTTGCCTTCACCGGTGCGCATTTCGGCAATCATGCCTTCATGCAAGGTCATGCCGCCGATCAACTGGACGTCGAAGTGGCGCATACCCATTACACGCTTACCGGCTTCGCGGGCGACCGCAAAGGCTTCGGGCAGCAGTTTGTCGAGGGTTTCACCTTTGGCTATGCGGGCCTTGAACTCTTCGGTCTTGGCGCGCAATTGCTCGTCCGACAAAGCAACCATCTGCTCTTCGAAGGCATTGACCAGCTGCACCGTCTTGAGCATGCGTTTGACTTCGCGCTCATTCTTGCTTCCAAAAAGTTTCTTTAACAAAGGCGCAAACATATCGGCAGGTTCTTCCACACATTAGGGATGAAGGGGCGCCCCGTAAGTCGCCCGAGCAGCCCTCACGGCCGCATGCGAACGAGCATTCTACCCGGAAACGAGGGTGAGGAAAGTGGCGTTGTTCCACGATGCAGGCACAGCGTTCCGGGAGGGCTTGTTTAAAATAAGGGCTTTTTGCTGACTTTCAACCCATTGGAGCGAGAAGTTACTTATTGATTTAATGGATAAACTGCTGACAAAGCAATGACCACAGTGCCGCACACGCTTTCTGCTACCATGGCGGCTCTGTTACCTAAGGTGTCTAGACCATGGCATTTCGCCCTCTTACGGCCCGAGCTCCCGCCGTGCTGCTGCGCGAAGCCAAGCCTTTAAAAGCCATCTTCGGCCATGCCCAGCGCCTTGGCCACCTGCAACGCCTGCTGGAAAGCCAACTGCAACCGGCGGCCCGCGAGCACTGCCATGTAGCATCGTGGCGTGACGGTACGCTGCTGCTGATTGTCACAGATGGGCATTGGGCCACCCGCCTGCGCTATCAGCAAAAACGCTTGCAGCGCCAGCTCCAGGCGTTTGAGGTCTTTGAGAGCCTGCTGCGCATCCAGTTCAAGGTCCAGCCTCCGACCGTGCAGCAAGGTGCGGTGGGGCATACCATGGATTTGTCGGTGAATGCCGCCGAAACCATCCAGGCGACAGCGGACGGCATTACCGATCCGAAGCTGCGCGCGGCGCTGGAGCGGTTGGCCGCTCATGCCAAGCCCAAAACCTGAGAGCGGCACAACCTAATGTAGGAGCGAGCTTGCCCGCTCCTACAGTTGATTCCATCTGCCGTAAGAACTACTTACGCTTGCTACCGCCCAGCAAAGAACCCAACAGCCCGCGCACCAATTGGCGGCCCATCTGATTGGCAGCCTGCTGCATCGCCGACTTCAACGCCTTGCCCGCTGTAGTTCCCAGGAACGCCCCGGCCTTGTCAGTAAAACTCGGCTCTTCTGCGGCAGGCGCAGCACCCGCCTCCGGCCCCAGTTCCTTGCGCGCCATCAGCACTTCATAGGCCGACTCACGATCGACCGGCTTGTCGTAGCGCCCCAAGAGCGACGAACTGCCGATCAAGGCCGTGCGCTCAGCGGCGGTCAATGGCCCGATCCGCGATTGCGGCGGCGCTACCAGCACCCGCTGGACCACCTCGGGCGTGCCTTTTTCCTGCAGCGTGCCCACCAGCGCCTCACCGGTGCCCAGCTCGGTCAACACCGCCAGTGCATCGAATGCCGGGTTCGGCCGAAAACCATCCGCCACCGCCCGCAGGGATTTCTGCTCCTTGGTGGTGAATGCCCGCAGGCCATGCTGGATACGCAAACCCAATTGGGCCAGCACGTTGTCCGGCAGATCGCCCGGCGACTGGGTGACAAAATACACACCCACCCCTTTCGAACGAATCAGCCGCACCACTTGCTCCAGACGGTCCTGCAAAGCCTTGGGCGTATCGGCAAACAGCAGATGCGCCTCGTCGAAAAACAGTGCCAGCAACGGCTTGTCGGCATCCCCGCGTTCCGGCAACTGCTCGAACAACTCCGCCAACAACCACAACAGGAACGTCGCATAGACCTTGGGCGACTCGTGCACCAGGCGGCTGGCGTCCAGCAGATGAATGCGCCCTCGCCCATCGCTGGCCGGTTGCAGAATATCTTCCAGCTGCAGCGCCGGCTCACCGAACAACGCTTCGGCGCCCTGCTGTTCGAGCACGGCCAAGCGCCGCAGCAAGGCCTGGCTGGAGCCGGTGGTCATCAGGGCGGCGTCATCGCCCAGCAGTTCGGGGTGGAACTTGAGGTGGTTGAGCAGAGCCTTGAGGTCCTTGAGGTCCAGCAGCAGCAAGCCTTCGCGATCCGCCACTTTAAAGGCTGCATACAACGTCGACTGCTGGCTGTCGGTCAGTTCCAATAGACTGCCCAGCAGCAATGGGCCCATTTCGCTCAAGGTTGTACGAAGCGGATGACCGGACTGACCATGGATATCCCACAGAGTTACCGGATAAGCCTTAGGCGCGTAATTCAGGAACGGCATACCGGCAATACGCTCGGCCACCTTGCCCTGGGGGTTGCCTGCGGCGCCGAGGCCACACAGGTCACCCTTGATATCGGCGGCGAACACTGCGACGCCAGCATCACTGAACGCCTCCGCCAGCCGCTGCAGCGTCACAGTCTTGCCCGTGCCGGTGGCACCAGCGATCAAGCCATGGCGATTAGCCAGGCGCATGGCCTGGGCGATGGGCTGACCTTCGAGATCTGCGCCAATAAGAAGTTGCGAGGAGTCAGACATTTTGTCACCCATGGTTAATCTTTAGCGCTGCACGGTCGATACAGACAAAGCGAGAGACCCAAAAAGTCTAAAAAAGTTAGACCGGATAATTCCTGCAGGAGCAGATGGAAATATCACACTTTATTTAATGCTGCCATTTGCGCGTCTGCATAAAAGACGCGCCTCGGACACTAAGACCTTAGCGGACACGACGAGCCATGAATAAAAATCTGCGCTTCAGCCACAAAATCCTGCTTGCAGCCGCCCTTATCGTCATTGCCGCATTTGCGTTGTTCACGTTGTACAACGACTACCTGCAACGAAACGCAATTCGCGACGACCTCGACAGCTACCTGCATGAAATGGGCAGCGTGACTGCCAGCAATACCCAGAGTTGGCTGGCCGGGCGCATCGTCCTGGTGGAAAACGCCGCCCAGAACATCGCCATCAACTCCGAGCCGGCCGTGGTTGCCAGCCTGCTGGAGCAGAAAGCCCTGACGTCATCGTTCATGGCCACCTACCTGGGCGACAGCAAAGGCGGCTTCACCATTCGCCCCGATGCGAAGATGCCCGACGGCTTCGATCCCCGCGTGCGCCCCTGGTACAAAGGTGCCCAGACCAGCAACGGCTCGACCCTGACCGAACCTTATATCGATGCGGCCACCGGCCAGTTGATCATTTCCATCGCCACCCCCAGCAGCAAGGCTGGGCAGAGTGTCGGTGTGGTCGGCGGCGACCTGAGCCTGCAAACCCTGGTGGACAACATCGGCGCGCTGAGCTTCGGCGGCATGGGCTACGCGTTCCTGGTCAGTGCCGACGGCAAGATCCTGGTACACCCGGATAAAAGCCTGGTGATGAAAACCCTGGGCGAGGCGTACCCGAAACAGGCCATCAAGATCAGTGCCGACTTCAGCGAAATCGAGGTTGATGGCAAAACCCGCATTGTCACCTTCGCCCCGATCAAGGGTTTGCCGTCGGTGAACTGGTATATCGGTCTGTCGGTAGATAAAGACAAATCCTTCGCCATGCTCAGCGAATTCCGCACCTCGGCCATCATTGCCACCGTGATAGCCGTAGCGATCATCATCGCGCTGCTAGGCATGCTGATCCGCGTGCTGATGCAGCCGCTGTACGTAATGACCCGCGCCATGGAAGACATCGCCGATGGCGAAGGCGACCTGACGCGCCGCCTGACTATCCAGAACCATGACGAATTCGGCATCCTCGGCAAAGCCTTCAACCGCTTTGTGGAGCGGATTCATACCTCGATTCGCGAAGTGTCTTCCGCCACCGGCCAGGTCAATGAAGTGGCACTGCGCGTGGTCAGCGCCTCCAACTCGTCGATGGTCAACTCCGACGAACAGGCCAACCGCACCAACAGCGTCGCGGCAGCAATCAACCAGTTGGGCGCCGCCGCCCAGGAAATCGCCCGTAACGCCGCCCAGGCCTCGCACCAGGCCAGCGATGCACGGCACCTGGCCGAAGATGGCCAGCAAGTGGTGGAGCGCAATATCAAGGCCATGACACAGCTGTCCGAAATGATCAGCGCCTCAAGCAGCAATATCGAGGCGCTCAACAGTAAGACGGTGAATATCGGGCAGATCCTCGAAGTGATCACCAGTATTTCCCAGCAAACCAACCTGCTGGCGCTCAACGCCGCCATTGAGGCTGCGCGCGCCGGGGAAGCCGGCCGTGGGTTTGCGGTGGTGGCAGACGAGGTGCGCAACCTGGCCCATCGCACGCAAGAATCGGCGCAACAGGTGCAAAAGATGATCGAGGAGCTGCAAGTCGGCGCTCGGGACTCGGTCAGCACCATGAGCGAAAGCCAACGCCATAGCCTCGACAGCGTAGAAATCGCCAACCTGGCAGGTGAACGCCTGAGCAGCGTGACCCAGCGTATCGGTGAAATCGACGGCATGAACCAATCGGTGGCTACCGCGACCGAGGAGCAGACCTCGGTGGTTGAATCGATCAATATCGATATCACCGAAATCAATACGCTCAACCAGGAAGGCGTGGAAAACCTGCAGTCCACCCTGCGCGCCTGCTCCGACCTTGAGCAGCAAGCGGCACGCCTGAAACACCTGGTGGGGAGTTTCCGTATCTAAACCGGAGTACAGCGCAAATCAACTGTAGGAACCGGGGCTAGACCTCTCCTACATTCAACCTGCGTTGTTTCTGTCAGGGCCGGGCTTGTCGTGCGGCTCTGACTCTTCCTGCAACTGCTCCCACAACCGGGCGGCGCCGGGAAAATCCGTGCCGTCCTCGGCATCCAAGTCATCCGGGTCATAGCGGCTCAAACACCCTTCGCCCAAGGTAGCGGGCGCCTTGGACGTGGCTTTATCCAGGGGATCACTCATCGTTGGATCCTCATCGCTGACACAAATAAAAAGGGCCTGGGTGATTTAACGCCCAGGCCCTTTTTGCTTCAACTAAAAACAGTCGGTCAGAACACCACGGTCTTGTTGCCGTGTACCAGCACGCGGTCTTCCAGGTGATAGCGCAGGCCGCGGGCCAGGACCATCTTCTCGACGTCGCGGCCGAAGCGCACCATGTCTTCAATACTGTCGCTGTGGCTGACGCGCACCACGTCCTGTTCGATGATAGGACCGGCGTCCAGCTCCTCGGTGACATAGTGGCACGTTGCGCCGATCAGCTTCACGCCGCGCAGGGAGGCTTGGTGATACGGCTTGGCGCCGACAAACGACGGCAGGAAGCTGTGATGAATGTTGATCACCTTGCCTGCATATTCGCGGCACAGTTCCGGCGGCAGGATCTGCATGTAGCGCGCCAGTACCACGACGTCCGCTTGATGCTGCTCGACCAGGCGCGAGACTTCGGTGAAGGCCGGCTGTTTGTTCTGCGAGTCGACCGGCACGTGGTAGTAAGGAATACCGTGCCACTCAACCATGCTGCGCAGGTCGTCGTGGTTGGAAATCACGCAGGCGATTTCACAGTCCAGCTCATCGCTGTGCCAGCGGTGCAGCAAGTCCGCCAGGCAATGGGACTCGCGGCTGGCCATCAGCACCACACGTTTTTTCTGCTCGGTGTCGGTAATGCGCCATGTCATCGAAAACTCTTCGGCGATGGGCGCAAACGCCTCGCGAAATGCCTCAAGACCAAAGGGCAGTGTGTCGGCACGAATTTCGTGGCGCATGAAAAACCAACCACTGAGATTGTCCGAGTGATGACTCGCTTCGGTGATCCAGCCGTTGTGGGAGGCCAGAAAGTTACTGACTTTAGCGACGATACCAACCCGATCCGGGCAGGCAATCACCAGACGAAAAGTGCGCATTAGGGGAAAACTCCAGAACTTCGCAAAGGCCGCCATTCTAGCGATACCGTAGAAAAACTGCAGTATTCCTCAACGCTTATTCGAGCGATTGCTGGCGGTATCCCTAAACAGCGTACGGTTTTTACCCCAGCACTATGTCAACACAAGCATCTGTTACCGCAATAAGCCAAGATCTAATGAGAATATCTTTAGCCGGTCGAGCGCACTAAATAATGCACTCAGCGTCTCTGACTACAAACGTTCAAAGTAAATTACATAAAACAGAGCTTAAATGTTTACTTGGGGAAACTGTCTGACTATTATTAGGCCACTATCCCTGTCCCTCAGCGCCCCGCATAAGGTAGTCCACATGTCCCTGATCAACGAATACCGTGCCACCGAAGAAGCTATCAAAGAGCTGCAAGCCCGTTTGAAGAATCTGTCCCAAGACGACAAACTGCAAACCGAGCTGGAATTCGAAGGCAAATTGCGCACCCTGATGGGTGAATACTCCAAATCCCTGCGTGACATCATCGCGCTGCTGGATCCGGAATCGAAAGTTAAAGCACCTCGCGGCGCAGTAAAAGTTACCGGCACCAAGCGCGCCCGTAAGGTCAAGCAATACAAAAACCCGCACAACGGTGAAGTGATTGAAACCAAAGGTGGCAATCACAAGACTCTGAAAGAGTGGAAAGCCAAGTGGGGCGGTGACGTGGTTGAAGGCTGGGCCACCCTGCTGGGCTAAGGCTCGCTGGGTCGTCACCTGATTCGCGACACAATAAAAAACGCCAGCTTGCTGGCGTTTTTTATTGCCCGCTGTTTATCAAGCGCTGATTACAGGCTCAGGCGCTGACGTAAAGCATCAGCATATTGCTGCCATTCATCCAGTACCTGACGCTGAAACGTTGTAGCACTAACGTCCAATTCAAGCCTGGCCTTATTAAAACTCTCCAGGGTATTGGGTGCACCGTAATCCGCGTCTGACAAGCGTTGCTGACAGAATAGTTTCCAGCGTTGTTGCTCTTCGTCATCCAAGGTGTACGCAAAGTTACGGGCACGATAGCGAAACAATAATTCCGGCAAACGATGATCATCAAAAGGCCACTGCTGGCGTGCTAGTTGCGCAGGTTCGGCAGCCCGGACTTGTTCGCATAAACGCCGATCACGATCGCCAATAAAACCATCGTAGAGCTGTTGTTCCGGATCGGCGGTTGCGGCGAAACCTTCTTCGGCATAAATCGCCGGCAATTTATCCCGCCAAAGTTCCTGTGCGTCAGTTAGCCGCAGCGCCCGGGCCTGATATTCACCCATGTCCAGATTCAAACGCTGCTGGTCTTGCGCCCGCAACACACTCAGCGGTGCGACCACCGGGCAGCGGTTGATGTGGACTAATTTGAGCGGCACCGGCAACTCGCCTTCAGCCAACTCATCGCGCCGGGTGTACAGACGCTGGCGCAGTGTTTCGGCATCCAGGTCCAGCAATCCCTGTGGGTCGAGCCCCAAGTCACAGACAATCAACGCGTTGCGATTGCGCGGATGCCACGCCAACGGCAGGACCACCCCCAGGTAATGGCGCTCGGCGGAAAAACGCCCGGAAATATGCACCATGGGCTGCAACAGGCGGATTTGATCCATGACCCGCTGCTTGCTGCGCAGTTGAAACAGCCAATCGTACAACTTCGGTTGTTTTTCCCGGACCAGGCGCGCCAATGCGATGGTGGCACGCACATCGGCCAATGCCTCGTGGGCCTGGCCATGGTCGATCCCATTGGCCGCCGTCAGGCGCTCCAGCTTGAGGGTCACGCGCCCGTCCTGCTCGGGCCAGACGATGCCATCGGGCCGCAGGGCATAGGCCGTGCGCAGCACGTCGATCAAATCCCAACGGCTGTTTCCGCCCTGCCATTCCCGCGCATAGGGGTCGAAAAAATTGCGATACAGACTGTAGCGGGTCATTTCATCGTCGAAGCGCAGGGTGTTATAGCCCGCGCCGCAGGTGCCGGGGGCCGCCAGCTCGGCATGTACCCGCGTCATGAAGTCGGCTTCGGCCAGGCCTTTTTCCGCCAGTTGGCCGGGGGTAATGCCCGTGATCATGCACGCCGCGGGGTGCGGCAGGATATCGTCGCTGGGCTGGCAATAGAGGTTGACCGGCGGCCCTATCTCATTGAGGTCAAGGTCGGTGCGAATCCCGGCGACCTGCAGCGGGCGGTCGCTGCGTGGGTTGATGCCAGTGGTTTCATAGTCGTACCAGAAGATCGAGGTCACGGGCTATTCCTGTGCTGAAGACCGACAAAGTCTAGGCGCTGGACGCCGCCCGGGGCCAGCGCAACGTGCACTGGATAAACATTCAGTGAAACCTTGGCGCATTTTCAGGTGTTACTTCCATCGACGACACTGCTAGCATCGGCCTCTCAATTTGCCGGCCGCCCCAGAAGGTCGCCCATGCCCAGCCACACCGCACTGCCAGGGAACGCAATGCCCACCGCCCCATTGGACACTCGCTACCAGATCGAGACCCCGGAAGGTATAGACCTGCCCTTGCGCCCCGCCGGGCTGATGCCCAGGGCACTGGCATTCGGTTTCGACCTGGGACTGCGCGGCCTGATCCTCGGCATCCTGTTCATCGCCCTGGCGTTTCTCGGCAACCTGGGCATCGGCCTCGGCTCGATCCTGCTGTTTTTCGTCAGTTGGTGGTACATGGTGCTCTTCGAAGTGCTCAACCAAGGCTGTTCACCGGGCAAGCAGGTCATGGGGCTGCGCGTGGTGCAGGATGACGGCACGCCCATTGGCTGGTCCGCGTCCTTGATCCGCAACCTGCTGCGTTTTGTCGATATGTTGCCGTTCGGCTACTTCCTCGGTGCCATAAGTTGCCTGCAACATCCCCACTTCAAGCGCCTGGGTGATATCGCAGCCGGTACCCTGGTTGTTTACCGCGAACAGCCCCTGGCTCGCCCCCAGTTGCCCCAGGCCCCGGCCTTGCGCCTGCCCTTTGCCCTTGAGTTGAACGAGCAGCGCGCAATCCTGGGTTTTGCCGAACGCCAGGGCGAACTGTCCGCCGAGCGGACCCATGAGCTGGCGGCGATTCTGGCCACGCCCTTGCAGGTTTCCCCGGCACGCGCCGTGGAACAGCTCAATGGCGTGGCCCGCGGCCTGCTGGGGCCGACATGAAACAAAGCCTGTTCGAAACCCGTCACCAGCCGCACTGGCAAGCCTTTGCCGCGCAACTGGCACTGCTTGAACAAGGCAAGGCCAAGGCCCACGACCTGACGCGCTTCCCCCATGATTACCGACGCCTGTGCCAACACTTGGCGCTGGCGCAGGAGCGCGGCTACAGCAGCTACCTGGTAGACCCGCTGCAACAACTGGCTCTGCGCGGCCATCAACAGCTGTACCGCCATCGCAGCCAGCTCGGCGCCAAGACCTTGAGCTTCCTGCTGGCCGACTTTCCCCGGACGGTGCGCGAGCAATGGCGCTTCGTGCTGGTGGCCAGCCTGTTGTTCTTTGGCAGCCTGGTCGGCATTGGCCTGCTGGTCTATCTGTTCCCCGACTTGATCTACACCATCGTCAGTACCGAGCAAGTGACCGAGATGCAAGGCATGTACGACCCCGACGCCAGTCGCCTGGGGCGCGCGGCCGAGCGGGCATCGAGTGAGGACTGGATGATGTTCGGCTACTACGTCATGCACAACATCGGCATTGCATTCCAGACCTTCGCCGGCGGCTTGCTGTTCGGCCTGGGCAGCGTGTTTTTCCTGTTTTTCAATGGCCTGATGATCGGGGCCGTTGCCGGGCACCTGACACAAATCGGCTACGGGCAGACCTTCTGGTCCTTTGTCATCGGCCATGGTGCCTTCGAACTGACAGCCATTGCCCTGGCCGGCGCGGCAGGCCTGCAGCTGGGCTGGGCGTTGATCGCTCCGGGAGCGTTGCCCCGGGGTGAGTCATTGCGGCTGGCAGCCCGCAAGAGCGTGCAAATGATCTGCGGCGTGATGGTATTGCTGCTTATCGCAGCTTTTATAGAAGCCTATTGGTCCTCCACCACCGCCGTGCAGCCCTGGGGCAAATACCTGGTGGGCGCTTCACTCTGGGCGCTGGTGATCGCCTATCTGGTGTTCGCCGGCAGGAGTCGTCATGCGCCTGAGTGACGCCAGCGTGGTGATTCGTCCTCGCTCCTCGTGGGAAGCCATGGACCTGGGGGTATTACTGGCCCGTAAGCACCGCGTGCTGTTGATGAGCAGTTGGGCCCTGGTGAGCCTGCCAATATTTATCCTGATCAGCGTAGTGCTGTGGGATTACCCGTCTGTAGCCGTGCTGGTGTTCTGGTGGTTGAAACCGGCCTTTGAGCGCTTGCCGCTGTACATCCTGTCCAAGGCGCTGTTTGGCCAGACGCCCACGCTCAAACAGGCGCTGCGCCAATGGCCGCACCTGCTCAAGGGGCAACTGCTGGCCAGCCTGACCTGGAGGCGCTTTAGCCTCAGTCGCAGCTTTACCATGCCCGTGGTGCAACTCGAAGGCCTCGCAGGCCTGGCCCGCCAACAACGGTTGGGGATCCTGCAACAGCGCAACGCTGGCGCGGCGCGCTGGCTGACACTGATCGGCATTCACCTGGAAACGGCGCTATGGGTGGGCTTGATGGCGCTGTTCTACCTGTTCCTGCCACAACAGGTAGAACTGGACTGGGACTGGCAACAGTTGGCGCTGGCCAGCAGCCAGGATTGGCTATGGCTGGAGCACCTGAGCAATGCCTTCTACGCCCTGATCCTGGTGTTCTGGGAGCCCATCTACGTGGCGTGTGGATTCAGCCTCTACCTCAACCGGCGTACCGTGCTCGAAGCCTGGGACCTGGAGTTGGTGTTCCGCCGCCTGCGCCAGCGCCTGGAAGCAGCAGTGGCCGTCCTGCTGCTGGCGGTCGGCCTGCTCGTGATCGCGCCAACGCCCCAGGCCATGGCCAATCCACCGGTCGACTCGAAACCATTGAGCACGCCGCAAGCCAGCCAATCGATCAAGCACCTGCTGGAACAACCCCCGTTCAAGAATCCGGAAACCGTTACCCGCTACCGTTTCGGCGAGGACCAGGGCGCCAACAAAACCAAGCCCGGCGCCGATGCCAAGTTGCCTGCCTGGCTTGAATCCTTTCTGAACAACCTCAACAGCGACACATTCAAGTCCCTGGCCCTGGTGATGGAGGTACTGCTCTGGGGCCTGCTGATCGCCGGGATTACCCTGCTCGCCTGGCGTTATCGCGACTGGCTGCAGGCCTTTGTCAGCCGTCGCCGCGCCCCGCGGCCCAAGGCGGAGCAGCCCGAGCCGTCCCAGCTGTTCGGCTTGGACATGGGCGTGGCAACCCTGCCTGCAGACATTGCCGGTGCCGCCGAACAACTGTGGGCCACCAAGCCCCGCGAGGCCCTTGGCCTGCTGTATCGCGGCCTGCTCAGCCGGCTGCTGCATGACTTCAACCTGCCACTGAAAAACGCCGACACCGAAGGCCAGGTCCTGGAACGTGTGCGCCACTTGCAGCAGCCGCAATTGCTGGCATTCAGCGACGACCTGACCCGGCACTGGCAAAACCTCGCCTACGGCCATCGCGTGCCGCCTGCCCCGGCCCAGCAACAGCTCTGCGCAGATTGGCGCAGCTTGTTCGACAGCGAGGCCGCGCAATGAACCGGCCGCTGATCTGGTTCGGGCTGATCCTGGCTTGCCTGCTGACAGCCGGGGGCTTCTACGCCTGGCACAAGGCGATTCCCTACAACGAAGTGGTCGACCGCGGGCCGTCACCCGAAGCCCAGGCCAACCCCTACCTGGCTGCAGAGCACTTCCTGGGCCAGCAAGGCCTGGCCGTCGAACACGCCCTCAGCCTGGAGCGCCTGGCCACCCTGCCCGCCAAGGGCACAAGCCTGCTGTTGCTCAGCGAGCGCAGCAACATGACCCCGCACCAGGTCGACCAACTGCTGGAGTGGACTCAGGCCGGCGGCCATCTGCTGTTGGTGGCCGAAGCCATATGGGATGAAGAAACCCAGGACAGCGGCGACCTGCTGCTTGATCGCCTGCAGTTGCGCCAGGCCTTCAGCGATGACTTCGATCAGCCGCCCAGCGCCCGCAAGGGCAAGAAACCTGACCTGACACGCCTGTATGTCGATAACGAAACCGCACCGGCGTTTTTCAGTTTCGACACGGACTACACCCTGATCGACCCCAGGCACCTGGCCCAGTTTTCGGCCAACAGCGCCAAGTCCAGTCACCTGATGCAACTCAACCTCGGGCATGGCCGCGTGACCGTGATCACCGACAGCGAGCTGTGGAAGACCCCGGCCATCGGCTTGCACGACAACGCCTGGCTGCTCTGGTACCTGACCCAGGGCAGCGATGTAACCCTACTGTCCAACACCGACGTCGAAAACCTGTTCAGCCTGTTGCTGCGGTATTTCCCCCAGGCCCTGGTGGCACTTGCCGCCCTGATTCTGCTGGGGTTGTGGCGTGCCGGCATACGCCTGGGGCCGATCCGGGCGCCCGCCCCGAAAGCCCGCCGCCAATTACAGGAACACCTGAATGCCAGTGCCGATTTCCTGCTGCGCCGCAGCGGGCAAAACAGCCTGTTGCAAGCCTTGCAGCGTGACATCCTGCGCACCGCGCGTCGCCGCCACCCCGGATTCGAGCAACTGGATACCGACGGCCAACGGCAGGTACTTGAACGCCTGACCCGCCAACCGTCTTCAATTATCAGCCAGGCCCTCGGCCCTCTCCCGGCAAAGCGGCTCTCCAGCGCCGACTTCAGCCGCCAGGTGGCTTGCCTGCAAACCCTCAGGAATGCCCTATGAGCGACTCTCCAGTGGATGTATCCACCCCCCTCGACACCGGGCGAGCCACCCAACTGGCCCAGGCTTTGCGCACCGAGCTGCGCAAAGCGGTGATTGGCCAGGATGCGGTGATCGATGACGTACTGACTGCGCTGATCGCCGGCGGCCATGTGCTGCTCGAAGGGGTCCCGGGCCTGGGCAAGACCTTGCTGGTACGCGCCCTGGCCCGCTGCTTTGACGGCGACTTCGCGCGCATCCAGTTCACCCCGGACCTGATGCCCAGTGATGTTACAGGGCATGCCGTGTACGACTTGCACACCGAGCAGTTCAAGCTGCGCAAGGGCCCCTTGTTCACCCACCTGCTGCTGGCTGACGAGATCAATCGGGCCCCAGCGAAAACCCAGGCCGCCTTGCTCGAAGCCATGCAGGAACGCCAGGTCACTCTGGAGGGTGAAGCCCTGCCCATCGGCCAACCCTTCATGGTGCTGGCCACCCAGAACCCCATCGAACAGGAAGGCACTTACCCGCTACCGGAGGCTGAACTCGACCGTTTCATGCTCAAGGTACGCATGGACTACCCTGACGCCCAGCAAGAGTTGGAGATGGTGCGTGAAGTAACCCGCTCCTCCCGCGCCGACATGCTCGACGTACAGCCACTGCGCACCGTGCTCCAGGCCGAAGATGTGCTGATGCTGCAGCAGGTCGCCAGTGAATTGGCCCTGGATGAACAGGTGCTTGACTACGCCGTGCGCCTGGCACGCACCACCCGCACTTGGCCCGGCCTGGCCCTTGGCGCCGGTCCCCGCGCCTCCATAGCCCTGGTGCGAGGTGCCCGCGCCCGGGCGTTGCTGCGTGGTGGCGAGTTCGTGATCCCGGACGACATAAAGAGCTGCGCGCTGGCGGTGTTGCGCCATCGGGTACGCATCGCCCCGGAGCTGGATATCGAAGGGCTGGAAGTCGATCAGGTACTTGCCCAGTTGCTCGACCAAGTGCCGGCGCCGCGCCAGTGACTTGCCCATGAGACCCACTCGCCTGTTGCTGGCCTGGCTCGCGGTACTGTTGGGTCTGGGCATCGCCCTCGGAACAGCCATGGCCCTGCAACTCAAGGTGCCAGCCGCCCTGCACTCCGTGGCATGGGGCCTGCTCCTGGCGCTGCTTTTGCTCGCATTGCTCGATGCTGTCCGCCTCAAACGCCGCCCCTCGCCACGCCTGCGGCGGCAGATGCCGGGCAGCCTGGCGCTGGGGCGCTGGAGCGAAGTGCGGATTACCCTGGAGCATGACTATGCACACCCCCTGGCCCTGGAGGTGTTTGATCATGTGCCGGATGGGTTGAGCGTGCAAAACCTGCCGCAGTCCATCGCACTGCGTCCCAGCGAACACAGCGAGCTGGGCTATCGCCTGCGCCCCTTGAGCCGTGGGCACTTCAGCTTTGAGCGTTGTGAGGTGCACCTCCCCAGCCCTCTAGGATTATGGACCGCAAAACGCCTACTGCCACTGCAGGATGACACGCGGGTCTATCCGGATTTTGCCCGCCTGTACGGTGCGCAATTGTTGGCGGTAGACAACTGGCTCAGCCAACTGGGTGTACGTCAGCGCCAGCGGCGCGGCCTGGGCCTGGAGTTTCACCAACTGCGCGAATTTCGCGAGGGTGACAGCCTGCGCCAGATCGACTGGAAAGCCACGGCACGGCAACGCACGCCGATCGCCCGGGAATACCAGGATGAGCGCGACCAGCAGATTGTCTTCATGCTCGATTGCGGCCGGCGTATGCGCAGCCAGGACGGCGAACTGTCGCATTTCGACCACGCCCTCAACGCCTGTCTGCTGCTCAGCTACGTGGCCTTGCGCCAGGGCGATGCGGTGGGCCTGTGTACCTTCGCCTGTGACCAGCCGCGCTATCTGGCACCGGTCAAGGGCAGTGGCCAACTGAACCAGTTGCTCAACGCGGTCTACGACCTGGACAGCACCCGGCGCGCGGCCGATTACCAGGCCGCAGCCAATCAGTTACTGGCTCGTCAGAAACGTCGAGCGCTGGTGATCGTCGTGACCAACCTGCGTGATGAGGACGACGAGGATCTGCTGACTGCGGTCAAGCGCATCAGCCGCCAGCATCGGGTATTGGTGGCAAGCCTGCGCGAAGAAGTACTGGATCATCTGCGCCAGGCCCCTGTGCAAACCCTGCCGGAAGCGCTGGCCTACTGCGCCAGCGTCGACTATCTAAACGCCCGGGAAGAACTCCATGACCGTCTGAAGGCACAGGGCTTCGCCGTACTGGATGCTCACCCGTCGGATTTGGGTGCGGATCTGGTAACGCGTTATCTGGGCTGGAAAAAAGGCGGCGTGCTATGAAGGTGCACCTGGTACAGGTATCCGTTCAACGATCAGCACGGGGCCGACAACGTTCGTCGCGCTAGGCCGAGGCCTGCTGGGGAACAAAACTGAAGTACTGCGACAGTGCCAGGATCAATTGCCCGTACTCGGCAGGTGCCTGTAACAGCATGAAACCCGAATCATAATGCTGAGGGTTGATGTCTTCACGGCTCCACAGGCACCTGGCAGTGAAGTCAATTGCATGCACATCTCCCTCAAGCCCGGGGATCTTCAAGCACAGCTCGAAATCCACGTTGATCATCATCGGTAGCTGACTGGCCAACATCAGGCCTTCGCTGGAAATATTCCCCAGATAACCGATGGGTTTGTCCGTGAAGCGGTTGAACACCTGCAAGCAACAAGGCAACTGGTGCCGCTCAATCCGTCGATTGGTAAACATGATGCCATCCAATGGCCATGATTTTGGCCGTTCAGTGGTTCGGACCGGAGCGTTATCAACAACACCCCACTCTCCATGGTTCTCGGTGGGACAGCAACCTCCGCCCTGGCACTTTACCGCCGCCGAATCCGAGAATTGCATCTGTTTGGATTGAAAGTTGTACAAACAGACATCCAAAGGATAGCCCAACTCCGGCAAGAGACCAGCTATGAAATGATAGACACCATCACAATGCAGCTGGCCTTGCTCGTGCGGGGCTTGCACCTGGGTAATGCCCCAGTTGTTGCAGCGTATCCAGGCGTGCACGCGCGCGGAACGCGTATTCGCTCGACGGGTACTGGCTGATGATGAACTGATACGTCTGCACCGCGTCCACAAACAACTTCTGCCGCTCCAGGCACTGCCCACGCAGCATCGAGACCTCCGGCTGCACGTAGCGCCGTGAGCGGCTCTCGCGGTCCACCTGGGACAATTCCAGGGTGACCCGTTCGCAGTCGCCTACGTTGTAGGCACGGTAGGCATTGTTCAAATGATGGTCCATCGACCAACGGGTGCAGCCGACAACACTGACGGCCAGGGCAGCAATGATCAAAACTCGCATGGGGTGTTCTCCTGTCTTGAGCAGTGTATCGACCCTTGGGCGAAAATCTTCAGGGTTGTTCGTCCCGCTCCTTAGAGTGAAAACAAGCGAATCGATAATAAGTAGTGCAAACGAACAATGACTACAGCCAAAGAGCATAGTAGCCTTCCCCAGCGCTAGAACTCAGGAGTCCGTGCATGTCCGTCCGTCGTACCAAAATCGTCGCCACCCTTGGCCCGGCCAGTAACTCGCCGGAAGTCCTCGAACAGCTGATTCTGGCTGGCCTGGACGTTGCCCGTCTGAACTTCTCCCACGGCACCCCGGACGAGCACAAGGCTCGCGCCAAGCTGGTACGTGACCTCGCCGCCAAGCATGGCCGCTTCGTCGCGCTGCTGGGTGACCTGCAAGGTCCGAAGATCCGGATCGCCAAATTCGCCAACAAGCGCATCGAGCTGAAGATTGGTGACAAATTCACCTTCTCCACCAGCCATCCGCTGACCGAAGGCAACCAGCAGGTTGTGGGTATCGACTACCCGGACCTGGTGAAAGACTGCGGCGTCGGCGACGAACTGCTGTTGGACGATGGCCGAGTGGTCATGCGCGTCGACACCGCCACCGTCACCGAGCTGAACTGCACCGTGATCATCGGCGGCCCGCTGTCCGACCACAAAGGCATCAACCGTCGTGGTGGCGGCCTGACTGCACCGGCCCTGACCGAGAAAGACAAGGCTGACATCAAGCTCGCCGCCGAAATGGAAGTGGACTACCTCGCCGTTTCCTTCCCACGCGACGCTGCCGACATGGAATACGCCCGCCAACTGCGCGACGAAGCCGGCGGTACTGCCTGGCTGGTCGCGAAGATCGAGCGCGCTGAAGCCGTGGCCGACGACGAAACCCTCGACGGCCTGATCAAGGCGTCCGACGCAGTGATGGTTGCCCGTGGCGACCTCGGCGTAGAAATCGGTGACGCGGAACTGATCGGCATCCAGAAGAAAATCATCCTGCACGCACGCCGCCACAATAAAGCGGTGATCGTTGCGACCCAGATGATGGAGTCGATGATCCAGAACCCGATGCCAACCCGTGCCGAAGTGTCCGACGTGGCCAACGCCGTGCTCGACTACACCGACGCCGTAATGCTCTCGGCGGAAAGTGCCGCCGGCCCGTACCCGCTGGAAGCGGTCCAGGCCATGGCGCGGATCTGCGTCGGCGCTGAAAAGCACCCGACCAGCAAGACCTCCAGCCACCGCATCGGCAAGGTGTTCGAAAGCTGCGACCAGAGCATCGCCCTGGCCGCCATGTACACCGCCAACCACTTCCCGGGTGTGAAGGCGATCATCGCCCTGACCGAAAGTGGCTACACCCCGTTGATCATGTCGCGCATCCGCTCCTCGATCCCGATCTACGCGTTCTCCCCGCACCGCGAAACCCAGGCCCGCGCGGCCATGTTCCGTGGCGTGTACACCGTACCGTTCGACCCGGCGTCGTTGCCGCCTGAGCAAGTCAGCCAGGCTGCCATCGACGAACTGCTCAAGCGTGGCGTCGTGGAGAAAGGCGATTGGGTGATCCTGACCAAGGGTGACAGCTACCACACCATCGGCGGCACCAACGGCATGAAGATCCTGCACGTTGGCGACCCAATGGTCTGAGTGACCTGCTGAAAGCAAAGGCCCTGTCATGTGAGTGACAGGGCCTTTTGCATTTCTAATCAGGGTGAGGGGGTGGTTGCACTGGCGCTTCGATTTCAGCGCCGGGCAATAAACCCCGACAACGCCGCAATCGCCTCCGGCGACCTCAACCGCTGGGTAAACAGCGCGCCCTCCTCCTCAATCACCTGGCGCAACTGCTCGCGATCAACGCTCTTCATCAACTGCTTGCTGATTTGCACTGCACCCGGCGCCAGAGTCTCGAAGCGTTCGGCCACCTCCCGCGCCTTGGCCAAGGCTGCCTCACCACTGTCCAGCGCTTGCGTGGCGATGCCCCACTGTGCCGCTTGCTCGCCGCTAAACCCTTCGCCCAGCAGCAACAATTCGGCAGCCTTTGCATGCCCAAGCAAACGCGGCAGGATCAGACTGGAGCCGAACTCCGGGCACAGTCCCAGGTTGACAAACGGCATGCGCAACCGGGCATCACGGCTGACATACACCAGGTCGCAATGCAGCAACAGCGTGGTACCAATGCCCACTGCAGCGCCCGCCACACCGGCAATCACCGGTTTGCGGCAATTGAGCAGGCTCTTCATAAAGAGGAACGGTGGGCTGTCCAGGTCCGTGGGCGGTTGCTGCAGGAAGTCGCCGATATCATTGCCGGCGGTAAAACACTCGCTGCTGCCCTGGATCAGCACCGCATTGACCGTGTTGTCGGCATCGGCCTGCTCCAACGCCGCGGCCAACTGGTGGTACATCGCGCGGGTCAGGGCGTTTTTCTTGTCGGGGCGATTGAACTGCAGAATCAGCAGCCCACGGTCACGTTGCAGCACAATGGCATCGGTCATGGTGAGTCTCGCAGATAGGCGCTCAACCACGGGGCAGGAACACATCCGCCAGCAGTTGATTACGCGGCAAGCCCGCCAGGAACAGGCGCTTGGAAAAGGCCTCGACACTGCCGGGATGCCCGCAGAGTAAGGCCAGGGTTTGCCGGGAAACAAGCCGCAGTTGCGCCAAAGCACCGGCCAACTGCGCCGCTGTCCACAGCTCCACGATGAGGTTTTCATGGCTGGCGGCCAGTTGGGCCAGGGGCTCGGCCAGATAATGCGCGTGCGTATCATGGGCCAGGTGAATCACGCGGATGACGCCCTGGTGATCCTGGCGCAAGGCCTCACGCAACACGCCCCACAACGGGCCCAGGCCAGTGCCGGATGCCAGCAGCCACAGCGGCCGGGATTGCCAGTCCGGGTCATAGTGCAACGCCCCACCGCGCAATTCGCCCAGGCGCAGTTGATCACCGGCCTGTAACTGCCGGGCAAGATCGCTGAACTCGCCGGGCAGGCGGCAATCGAGATGGAACTCCAGGAACGGATCTTCCCCGGGCAAGCTGGCCAGGGAATAAGGCCGCGCCACCGTACCCGCCCATAGCACCAGGTGCTGCCCGGCTCGGTAACGCAGGCCTCGCTCCGGTTGCAGGCGCAGGCGCAGCACCGTCGGGTGCAGCCAGTCCGCGCTCAGTACCGTGGCCGCCGTGCCGTCGCGCAATGGGTCAAAGGCCTCAACCTGCACATCACCTGTAACCTGGCACTGGCAGGCCAGGCGCCAGCCATCCTGGCGCTGGGCCGGGCTCAGGGCGTCGGGTTGCTTGTCCTCGACCTCACCCCGGCAACGCACCAGGCAGGCATGGCAACTCCCCGCCCGGCAGCTGTAGGGCACAGCCACACCGGCCTGGTTCAAGGCATCCAGCAGATTGCTGCCGGTGGAGACCGACCAGTGGCGTGCGCCGACGTGCAGTTCAGGCATAAAACTCTTCAGCTGTAGGAGCGAGCTTGCTCGCGAATGTCGCTAACGATAACGCGGGCTGCCTGACGAAACCCACCAGATTCACGTTTTTCGCGAGCAAGCTCGCTCCTACAGCTAAATCGAGCCGGCCATTCATGACCATCGTCGGGTGTATCAGCCACCGCGCCGGGTTATACTGCCGCGCCTTTTTAGCGTCGCGCCAGCACTACCCGGCGTGCCTTGGAAAAGGTGGCTCCAGCGACCGATACACCCATCTGAAGCCACCTTTATTGAATGTTCCCTTATAGAGGAGCGCGACTCATGACCGTGATCAAGCAAGACGACCTGATTCAGAGCGTTGCCGACGCCCTGCAATTCATTTCCTACTACCACCCCGTTGACTTCATTCAGGCAATGCATGAGGCCTACCTGCGCGAAGAATCGCCGGCCGCCCGTGACTCCATGGCCCAGATCCTGATCAACTCGCGCATGTGTGCCACCGGCCACCGCCCGATCTGCCAGGACACCGGGATCGTTACCGTGTTCGTACGCGTCGGCATGGATGTACGTTGGGATGGCGCCACCATGGGCCTGGACGACATGATCAACGAAGGCGTGCGTCGCGCCTACAACCTGCCGGAAAACGTCCTGCGGGCCTCGATCCTCGCCGATCCGGCAGGTAGCAGGAAGAACACCAAGGACAACACCCCAGCGGTCATCCACTACTCCATCGTTCCGGGTAACACCGTGGAAGTGGACGTGGCCGCCAAGGGTGGTGGTTCCGAGAACAAGTCGAAAATGGCCATGCTCAACCCGTCCGACTCGATCGTCGACTGGGTCCTCAAGACCGTGCCGACCATGGGTGCCGGCTGGTGCCCACCGGGCATGCTCGGCATTGGTATCGGCGGCACCGCCGAGAAAGCCGCGGTGATGGCCAAGGAAGTGTTGATGGAATCCATCGACATCCACGAGCTGAAAAAGCGCGGCCCTTCCAACCGTATCGAAGAAATGCGCCTGGAGCTGTTCGAGAAGGTCAACCAACTGGGGATCGGCGCCCAGGGCCTGGGTGGCCTGACCACCGTGCTCGACGTGAAGATCATGGATTACCCGACCCACGCCGCCTCGTTGCCGGTGTGCATGATCCCCAACTGCGCCGCCACCCGTCACGCACACTTCGTGCTCGACGGTTCCGGCCCGGCCTCGCTGGAAGCGCCACCGCTGGACGCCTACCCGGAAATCGTCTGGGAAGCCGGCCCGTCGGCCCGCCGCGTCAACCTCGACACCCTGACCCCGGAAGACGTGCAGAGCTGGAAACCGGGCGAAACCGTGCTGCTCAACGGCAAGATGCTCACCGGGCGCGACGCGGCGCACAAGCGCATGGTCGAGATGCTGAACAAGGGTGAAACCTTGCCGGTAGACCTCAAGGGTCGCTTCATCTACTACGTCGGCCCGGTCGATCCGGTGCGCGAAGAAGTGGTTGGCCCGGCTGGCCCGACCACCGCCACGCGGATGGACAAGTTCACCCGCCAGATCCTCGAGCAGACTGGCCTGTTGGGCATGATCGGCAAATCCGAGCGCGGCCCGACCGCCATCGAAGCAATCAAGGACCACAAGGCCGTGTACCTGATGGCCGTGGGTGGCGCGGCTTACCTGGTGGCGCAAGCCATCAAGAAATCGCGTGTGGTGGCCTTCGCCGAACTGGGCATGGAAGCGATCTACGAGTTCGACGTCAAAGACATGCCGGTCACAGTGGCTGTCGACAGCAACGGCGAGTCGGTCCACATCACTGGCCCTGCCATCTGGCAGAAAAAGATCAGTGAGAGCCTGGCGGTAGAAGTGCAGTAAGCACCCTGCGCTGAAAAAAGCCACGCTACCTGAATCGGTAGCGTGGCTTTTTTACACCTGTTTCTGTGCCATTGGGTTCGGTTCTACTGCTGGTCGTAGGGACTATTCACACTTAACGACGCGCTCTGGCCCGAATAATAAGAGGTATAGACCCAACCATCGCGGGATGTTTTCTGGTGATACACCACCCCATCTTTGGTGAGGGTCACGGGAAAGCTGGGCAGGATTTCTCCGGTAAACGCCGAGGCAACACGCATACCCTTGTAATAGTACTCTGCAGTTCCACCCATTTGGACCGGCCCGTAGGTTTCCGAGACAGTGCCCTTGTTATGCGCCAGCCCAATCGGCAACACCCGGGAGGTGACATCCCAGGCGGCCACCTTCATTTCCAGCCCGGCATTCACATCGGCACTCGCCTCGGAGCAATCCACCGTCCAAGTCAGCCCGGCTTGCTCCATGACCCGCGCAGTATGACCGACCGGCTGCAGGATCATGCCGTGATCGGCAGCATCGGGTAACCAATCCAGCGTCACCTCCTTGCCGATAATTTCGGTATCAGCCTCAGGCACCACCAGGATCGTGTGCGTTGCCCCCCTACACAAAAGCAAGGGCTCGCCGAAGGATTTTCCACGGAACGCATCCAGTCTGACCTCTACCAGATCCCCCAGGTCGTCTGAAAGCAGTTTTCCCTGCAGGTACCAATCCGGCAGGCTGGGGCTCATCAATTTCAACCCGAAATGCCCTTCGTCACCCAACAACGAGGTGACGGACCAGGACACACTCTGCCCCTCAACGCTGCGTGGCTCTCCCAAGGGTGGAGAAAACACCAGGCCCAAGGCTTGTGCGCCGGCAAAGTCTTCCAACGTGACGGTCGAGCCCAACAGCGGACTGTCCTCGTTGACTTCCAGCTCCAATTCATACCGCCTGCCACGCCGCAGTTGCAGGCCGGCAAAGGCCAGATCAACAGTCTTGTGGTTTAGATAAAGTACGAAGTGCTGATCCCATGGGTTGTCCTCAAGCGCAGTAACGGTGAACCCGACCTGGGTGACAACGCCTTCGTTTTCGCCAGTCATATCAGCGATAACCTGATGCACACCTTCAGTCTGTGGCCGGTAGAGGTATTCAGCCCATCCGAATCTATCGGTGGTGGTGATCGACCATAAAGCCTCCTCCCCATCAACGACCCAACGCACTTGGAGCCCGGCCTGACCTTCTTCGGTTTCAGCGTTCAGCACCTGAAAACGTAGCAATGCTCCCTCATCTTTTCTGACAACGGGTTGAGCCGACACCGGGCTGATCTTATCAATCAGATACCGCGCATCTACCACCTCGAACTCGCGTACAGCCGACCATTCGGATGTGTCCCCATCTACAGCCTGTTGCACTTGAACCCCGTGCCGCCCTAACGCCCAATCAGCCGAAGCACTCCATCGCCAGGACCTGACACCCGGGATCGTCGCCAGCACGTTACTCAGATCATTGACATGGCGTAGCAACAATTGCCCCCCCGTCACCCCGGTGCCGGTGAATTGTGGTTTGCGCGATACGCGGCTGTTGTGTGTAGGCGTCCTGATTTCCGGCGTTTGTGGCCGAGGCATTACGTGAAAGGTATGCGGCTCGCTCCAGGGCGATTGCGGCCCAGTTCCTTTCTGCTGTTTGGCCTGAAGCGCCACGGGGCCTGGTTTGAACGGTTCTTCGATGACGAATTCGAGCGTCCCGTCCTCTTCGGTCACTTGTCCGTGCAGGACCAGCTCACCCTCACCCCGTAGGCTTACCAGCGCCCCAGGCAGGCCTTTTATGCGGATAAGCGGACGGGACGACGACTGCGACCCCGCTAGCGGCAGTTCGAAATACGGTGCGTCGGGTACCGGTTCTCGAATCACGATAAAGACACAGGGCTCGCTCACTACAGACGCAACGCCTTCCACCACCTGGTTCGCAGTCACCTTGTTTGCGTCGTACGGCCAGTCCTGATCAGGTGAGAACACTGCCTCCTTATCCCCGATCACGAACGTTCCGGAAACCTGATGCCCGTTTTCATCAACCAGATTCAAGGTCGCGCCTGCCGAATACACCCCCGTGATCAACAGCGTTTGCCGCAGGTTGTTTGTCTCAGCCAGCGGGACAATCGCCAACCGGGGTGGCCTGACTCGGAATGTCCGAAGGGCCTCCTCAGAGACCAAATCCTGTAAATACACCCGCACCACAATTTCATGGACTCCCGGGCCGTGAGGTAGTGCTTCATGCGCTGTCCAGTGCCCGTCAGGCAAGGGCACGGCGTGCGCCACTTCGACGCCGGTGAGCGGATCGCTTACCACGACAGACGCACCTATGCCCGGCCAGCCACGACTGCCGGAAAGAATGGCTCCGATATCAATGACCTGATCATGTTGGGGATACTCGATGATTGGCGCTTGGATCCGTACGTCGAAGCGACACATCTCACTGGGCTCGGACATGACGTCATTGACTGTCTGAACGGCATAAACCTGATTGACCTTCGCCCAGTTTTTAGACGCAATGAACTGCCGAATCGAACCCTCTTCGGAAAACACGCCAGGTACGGATTGATCGTTCTCATCAAACATCGCCAGCAGCACGTTGCCGCTACCTACATGACGAACCGTAAGGGCCTGGGCTGGCATGGCCGGGTTGGTTGGAGGAAGAATTTCAACGCGATCAGGACGCAGATAGAACCCACGCACCGGCCCTGGGCGGGACTCAATACCTTGTCGCACCTGCATGAGCTGCTTGTGTTTGAACCCGGGTGCCGACCAAGTGTGAATGCCATACCACTGACCGCCCTGCACCGGCCAAGATGCAATGCGCTCGCCATCGGTGTCGAGCAGTACCACCGTAGCGTCCGATACGCCCGTTCCGCTCAACTCAAATTTCAGCGGGTAGTACTCGCCCTCCGCCGGGGCAATGAGTTGCGGGACGGGCGGGCGAGCAATGAAATCGACCGGCGTACTGGGGTTGGAAACGATATCCCCCAATTGCTGGGTCACGGTGATCCGATTCTCATGAGGCCAGGGCTGTGCAGGCACAAACTGGCGAGAAGACCCGCTCCCTGTCATGTGCCCGGTCACTGCATGCCCCTTGTTGTAGACACGCACGGCCACCGCTTCGGAATAGAGCCCCGTAATCTCGAGCATTTGATCCGATTCGGCAGGATGGGCGGGTTTTCCAACTAGGGGAACAGCCAATGAAATATAAAAATGACGAACCGGCCCCGGAGCGGATTCAACGCCATTGACGACTTGCACAACACGCTTTTGCTTGAACCCCGGTATCCAGTGATAGATTCCTGTCCAGAGGGTACCGATGGCCCGCCAGCTCCCCACCACGCTGCCGTCCAGGTTCAACACCTTGACCAGAGCGTTCGGATGACACCGCCCTGTCATTTCGAAATCCTGCTCGTAGTAGCCTCCCTCTTGGGGCGTATCGAATTGAACTGTAAAGGGTCTGGCCGAGAACACGCACATCTCGCTGGGCAAGGACTCTGTGTCATTGACCACCTGTGTCGCCCAGACCTTGTTGGTTCCCGGCGCCCAGTCCAGGTCAGGCACAAAGGTGTAGGTCTCACCGTAGCGGGTAAAGATGCCAGGAACATGATGTCCATCGAGAAACACCTTCACATTCTCGACCGCCGGGTGAACACCGACCAGTGTCAGCGCCTGCGTGGCGTCTGCCGGGTTCGGCGGCTGAATGATCGTCAAAGGCAGCGGTTGCACACAAATCACTCGGGCCTCACTGGCGTCGGAGGCAACCGAATTAACGACCTGGAACACCTTTACCGTATGTTTACCGAATGACCAATCCTGGGCCGGCGTAAACACACGCTCACTGCCGGTTCCCGTAAAAATACCCGGAATTGGCGTGTCATCGTCCCTAAGCATCTGCAAGGTCGCGGCACTCGGATACACATGACTGATCTGCAGCGTCTGGGCTGGCGCTGCCGGGTTGGCCACCAGCGCAATCGAGGGCGGGTCAGGCTTGATAAAAAACGCACGGGCCGGGCTTCTCGCAGAGTCGACATCATTGACCACCTGCATGACCTGCACCCGTGCCTCTCCGGGCACCTGCCAGCGGTGCCGGGCTATCCAGCCATTCCCATCCACCTGCGCCTTGACCAGGATATTACCGTCGATGGCGAGTACATAAACAGTCGCCCCCACGCGACAAGTGCCGCTCAAATGCACCTCGAACGGCTGGTGCGACTTATCCACTGGCTCATTGATCACCGGCGCCAGCGGGCTGACGAAAAAGGTCACGTCATCGCTTCGATTAGACGTCACGCCTGCCACCTGCTGGGTCACCCATACCGATTGCTCTCCCAGCGTCCAGTCTTGAGCGGGCGTAAACAGATAGCGAGAGCCACTGATGACATTACCCGTCACCTGACCTGCGACGTTATAAACCTTCAGCGTAGCGCCAGCCAGGACCCCGCTGATTTGCAACGACTGCCGGGGACTAGGTATAACGGGTTCCAGCAGCACCGGTTTGGGCGGTCGACTGTAAAAGCGACGCTCCAGGAGGGTGGAGAGCAAGCCTCGCCATTGGACATACACACGAAGCGTATGCTCACCCGGCTGCAGCGATAACGCCGTTGAAGTCCAATTCCCATCGGCATCAGGGATGGCCGAGCCCACTTCGTGGTCAATATTGCCGGCGTACAGCACGACCCTGGATCCTGGCCCAACATAGCCTCGCTGCCCGGAAAACGAATCGCCTATATCGACAACCCCGTACTGTGCTGGATAAAGCACCGTCGGTGCTGCAAACACCACATTGAAGGTCACACTGTCGCTGGGATCCGATACAAAACCGTCGACGGTCTGCGTCGCGCTCACCGATTGAGCGCCAATCGGCCAGGCAAGTGTGGGCGTGAACTGACGCGTGCTCCCTGTCCCCGAGAAGGTGCCGGCAACCACGGTGGCGCCCCGGGAAACCGTCACATGGCCCGCCTTGGCATGCACTGCGCTGATCGTCAGCACCTGCGAGGGCAGCGCCGAATGGGGTGGTTGACTGAGTGTTGGCTTGCTCGGCCGGACGGTGAACTTTATGTCCCGCGCCCACCAGGACGCGTGCTGAGGGTTCTTACCCACCTGTCTTGCCGTAATTTCGTAGGCCTGCACGGCCCACGGGCTGTTTGCAGTGACTGACCATGTGCCCTGCGCTTGTACCGTCGCGCTCAACTGAACCCCGCCTCCACCACCGGTATGAAAAACCTCGATGGTTGCCCCCGAAAGACCTCTGCCACTCACCATGGGCCGACCATCGGCTAAAACCGTCACCTCAGTGATCACGGGCACCAGCAGCACGGTGAAGCTCACAGGTGCCGATACTGAAGTCATCCCGTTCACTGTTTGCCTTGCTTCGAGAATCAGGGGATCAGCCGACCAGAGGTCCCTCGTCAGTAGCACGCTCCAACTACTCTGCTGCACGACCGTCGTAGCAAACGGCACATTGAAGCCCCGCTGATAAATGCCGATCAGCGCGCCGCTCACACCGCTCCCGCTCAATATGGGCCGGGCAACCGTAACCAGGCCAGGATTGTTGAGGCCTGGCGGGGCGGGTGCCACGGTAACTATTTTTTCATCCGACCAGTCGGAATAAGCGCCGGTCAGCGGCTCGCGCTGTCGCGCGACGATACGGTACGAACCTGCGGCCCATGCACGGGTTGCCGTCGCCTCCCATGTGACCCCCGATTGCACGGTCGTCAGTTGGACACCACCACCCCCACCGACAAAAAAGATTTCGATAGTCGCGCCCACCAGGGCGCCTCCCCCTGCGACGGACGGTACGCCGCCGACACTCACGCTCACACCTGTGATCATAGGCTTGAGCAACAATACGAAACTGACCCAGTTGGAAGAACCAGACGTTTCGCCGCCCAGCGTTTGCCGCGCGAACACCTCATGAACTCCCTGGCCTATCCAAGGACCAATCGTAATACTCCACGTCCCATCCCGCACTTGACCGGTCCCTAAAGGCAGCCTGATTCCGGCTTGGAACCGCGGCAATAAATCGACCTGCGCGCCCGTTACCCCGGTACCGCGAAGGGTGGGATAAGGCGTCCACTGCGTGCCTGGGCGGGTTATGACCGGAGGCGTCAACACTTGCAATACCGGCGTTACATAAGCCCAGGGGCTATAGGTTGTCGCTTGGAACTCAACCCTTACCGAAATAATGGAAACTGCCTCCGCTGGAACTTCCACGGTGGCCCTCACCTCAGAACGCCAATGCGCCAATAAAAAATAAGAGGTGAAAGAGTTAGCGACTCTGCGCATATGCTGCTTGCCAGCGCTATCCCTATAAAAAAGCTCCACATTCCATTTATGTATCGGAGTGCTCAATGCCCACCCACTGGCCCTAATGACAAAACGCCGTCCCACACTTGCGTTGGCTCTGGGCTCGCTGATATCAGGGGTCGCCCAAAAAAACAGCGGGCCTATCCCTCTCTTACCGTCAGGCTGACGTGCTTGCACAGTGGTGTTGGCGCGATTGTCGCTCATGGCAGGGTACTCCGGTCGCTAACGCCTTCATCGATGTCGCCGGTATATACCGATGCGCGCCCCTTCAGCACCTGTGAAATCTACCAGTTACGACGAATGGCTAAACTCGCGACCTGTCAAGTTTCACAGGTTACAAGCGATTTTTTCTCCACTACCTTGGACCTCGACGTCTCAGTTCCCTTCTCCCGTTCGGATGAGAACCCATGGCCAGCACACGCAACGTTCTGCTCAAGCACCTAGTCGCTGCTGACGCCCAGCCGGTCAAAGGCCAAATGACGTTCGAGGCGGCCCTCAAAGTAATGGACGTGACGTCGGTCTTCGATATCGTTCGATTGTCCCGACCGGACTTCATCCGACAGTTGGCCCTGCACAGCAACGCCAATGGTGCGCAAGCCTACGACAACGCCATGGCCTACGCCTCTGTGCTCGCGCGCCTATACCGCGAACACCGGACGTCGTCGGGCGCATCCCACCCGCTGGCACAGCGCGACGGCGTCAGGGCACTGGTGCCCTATGGTCCGACCTACGCCAATCTATTCAAGGAAAACTGGAGTGAGTTCTGCAAAGTCGGAGCTCTGGCCGCTAACAACTCACCCGGCGCCTATCTGAGCGCACTTCGCGTGTTCATCAAGCAACTGGAAAACACCAGCAGCGATACCTCTCGCCTTTTGCTGGACCGGCGTAGGCCAGACCTCAAGGAGCTGTTGATCACCCACGAGAGCACCTTCACCCCACGCCCAATGCTGGAGATCGTCAACCAGGTGCTGGGCGCTAATCTGCGTCAATATCTGCAACGCGTACCGGCAGACCAAAACAAGACGGTGCACACGGTACTGACTGAACGCCAGTACCCCTTCGAGCTGCCCTACAACTACTACCACCAGCAATGCCTACTGGGCCTAGCGGGAAACAAACCTCGGCTGGGTGAGCTCAGTTACCAGATCAGCGACCGGCTGCCGATTGAACAGAACGCCTTCAACCATTACGGCGCCGTGCAACATACGTCGATGCGGGCCCAGCAATTATTAAATGGGCTGAGTCCACAACAGCAGGCACTGTTGATCGCAGCTTCGCCATTCAGTCATTTTTACCTGAACCGCACTCACCTCGTCGCAGGATGGAAAAGTCCGGCCAACTGTCATCTAAGCCCTCATGCTCCTTTCCCGATGGCTTATCTACTGCCGACGGGACAGCCGGATGTCGGCGTAATCACACCGGCATTGAACGTCCCTGTGTTAGCCGCCAGCGGTTCGAATAATGTCCCTCTGACCTTTCGAAAGCCCGGACAGACCTCAACACATACCGCGACGATTCAATTTGCCAACGCCACCCCTGATAACACCACGCTTTACCGATTCAACTCGCTACAACAGGCGTCACAGGCGAGCCTGTGCGTTAACTTCAAGGCCGTTGGCACGCTCCCCGTACCCACTGCAACAGGCTATACCGCCACATTCGATACACTCATGGCGACGGGTACGATAGCGGCCCCTGTCAATACCGCCAGGCGCCGCTTCACATTGAGCCTGGATGAGCAATACCAGGCGAATGCCCAAGAAAAAGCTTATTTCCTAAGCCTCTACGGCATTGAAATCTCAGGCGCCAATGCCGGCACGCTCACCGACCTCAACATCTTCATGCAACATACGCAGCTACACGCCGAGCAAGTGGAGATGCTGTTGTCGCGGCGCACCTACGCGGTACGCCTGTCGCCCAACTGCCTCAGCAAAAACCTTCAACACCTTGGCCTGCGCGGCGACAGGGACTGCCCTTTTCCCCATGCAAACCACTATGGGGCTTGCTACGTCAACGGCCAGGGTACGGATGGATCCGAGCCGGGCAGCACAGACCTCTCACGTAGGCGCAATCAGTTCGACAACGCCATGGATCTCGTACAGGAGGAAGTCGGTGACGGTAAGACCTGGCATCTGACCAAGACCTCCCTGGACCGTTTTGACCGCCTGCAACGCATGATTCGCCTGCAGCGCTGGACCGGCATCGCCTTCTGCAAACTCGACACATTGGTCGTCAGTGCCATGCGTGCCGAAGGTAAAGAAAACCTGGATTTGCAACTCAACGACAATACCCTGCGGGCACTCGGCGTCTACCGTCACCTGAATCAACGCCACGGCATCGACCCTCAGGAGTTTGCCGCGTTCATGCATTACCTCACCCCCTACACGACGGTCAGGGATGAGCTGGCGTTGTTTGACCAGGTGTTCAATGCGGTCCAGCTCTTCGACACGCCGCTGGTGCTGGACCATGGCGTATTCACCGTCACCGACACGGCATACGCCGCGCGTAAAACCGTGCTGCAACTGTGCGCGGGCCTGGGCTTGAAGCCGACCGATGATGAGTTCCTGCTGATCGCCGCCCACACGCGTAGCCTGTTGGGCAGTCTCAAGCGCGACCTGGCGACCGTGTCCTCGCTGTATCGCCAGGCACGTATCGCCAGGCTCTTTGGCTGTACGGTTGCCCAGTTACTGACGCTGGCCGGCCTACTTGGCGGCCAACCGTTCAGAACCGCGCTGGCCAGCGGTGTGCTGCGCGCCCCCGCCAACGTACACACGCCGGATATTCTGGACGTTTTGATGCAGTTGCAGTGGGCCTTCGACTGGCTCGCCGACAGCCATCAAACCATCGCCCAATTGCAGCAGCGCCTGGGAGCTCCCGTACCGTTGGTACACATTCACGGCGCTACACAGGACACCGCGCCAACCCCGAGCGCCGAGCCCGAACCTGTAACGGATGATATGCGTGCCCGCCTGAACACGCTGCAGGCCGATACCGTTCGCAGCGCGGTCACCGCTGCCGAGGTCAAGGCATTGAACCTGCCCGCGTACAACACTGACAATGCGCCAATGGACTGGCTTGCCTTACTGAACGGCGCACACATACTGGACGCCGCAGGCCTACTGCCAGGGCTTGACCGTGAGTTGACCCTGGTGGACGAACCCCAGGTTTGGTTAAGCCGTTCACTTGACACACTGCTGGCCGCGCAAAAACTCAGCGATGCCGCCAAGCAGTCCAGCAAGCAGCAACTCCTCGCCCTGCTGCTGAACGCCCATGACCGGCAAACCCAACTACTGGCGGATCTTTTCCAAGAAGTCGCCCAACTGCCGGCAGAACGTGCCGTGGCCGTGATCAACTGGGCGAAAACGTCGGTGTATGCCGTGCTGCTCGATGCCCAAGACAACGATAACGCGCTGATAGAGCAGGTCCAACGCATTACCCGGCACGCTGAAATCGTTGTGCAACTGCGCTTGAGCAACCGCGCGTTACGCCTGTTTGTCTGCAATCCCCAGTGGCTGGGCGACTACTCACTCACCAACAGCGAGCCCAGCCTGGCGGATCTGTACCTGTTCGAGCGCTTGAGTCATTGGTTGTATGCACAGGACAAACCCGAAGACACCCTGCTCAGCTACTTCAGCCTCGCCAACCCCGTGCTGAAGCGCCCGACAAAAAAAATCCGTCAACAACTCGCCACCGACGCCAATCTGGAGCTGGCTCGGCTACTGGGTTGGTCGACAGAAGAGGTCGCAGTACTCACCGCGCGCCTGCCCGATGCCATTGCCAAGTCGATGGCCCAGGTGGATTGGGTGCGCCGCTGTCAGGCAACCTGCAAAGCCAGTGGGCTATCGGCCAAAGCGCTGCTGCAAGCCACCGCGTTGCAGGTCGACAGCAGCCTGGATGACTGGAAAATGCTGGGCGACGCCGTGACGGCCGCCAATACCCAAATGCAAGCGTGAGGTGGGACGATGGCGACTTCCTTCGACGGCACACTCAACGAATCCCTGCGCGATGCCATGCTCGCGATGTATTTGCACGAAGCCGTGCCGAAGGATGCCTACATCATCGAACAAAACCTGGTCGATCGTATCAAGACGCCCAGCGACCTCTACGAATACTGGTTGCTGGATGTATTGGTCAGTCAAAACGTGCCCACCAGCCCGGTCGCATGCGCAATTGCCAGTCTGCAACAACTGGTCAACAGCATGATGTTGAACATGGAACCCGGTTATCGAGACAACAGCCTGAGCACCGAGCAGGTCGACACCTGGCAGACGGTGCTCAATCACTATCCGATCTGGGCAGGGTTGCAGCAATTGCAGGATTTTCCGGACATCTACCTGGACCCGACGCTGCGTAAAACCAAGACCGATAGCTTCAAGCAGTTTGAAGCCGACATCACTCAGGCCAAAATTCAGCCTGACACCATCATTTCAGCCCTCATGGCCTACCTCGCGCGGTTCGAGGAAATTGCCAACCTGAACATCTGCAATGGCTATATCGACGGTGACGATTTCGCCAACAGCACCTACTACTTCATCGCCCGATCGCCGGCCGAAAATGCTTATTACTGGCGATCACTGGATATGCGTCAACGTCCGGCAAAGGCCGCGGCGTCACGGGCCGGTGAGGCTCCCTTCAAGTATGACAAGCCGTCGCCCCATGCCTGGACAGATTGGCAGAGGGCCAATGTACCGATCTCCGATAAAGTCCTTGAACATACGATTCGCCCCTGCTGGTTCAACAATCGGCTGTTCGTGGTGTGGGCCCAGGTGGAGTACCCGGACACAGAATTTTTCAGTCCACAGGCGCGGGAAGGCACAGCTCAGGAAACCAGCAAGCCCTACCCGCTGTTCCGCCTGTACGCCAGCTACAAGAAATACGACGACAGTTGGAGCACCCCCCGTGTGTATGCCGAACACACCTGCAAGACACCTGGCCTGATCATCCAGACGCCCGAAGAGATTGCTGCAAACACCCATACGATCGCGGTCTACGACCACTCGACCTCTCCTGAGTCACTAGTACTGATGGTGTACAGCGGCTACCGACAAAACGCCGACCCTAGCGGAGACAAAGATCAATACGACTTTTTAAGGTCGGTGCGCGTCGACAAAAATTACAAAGTCACGCCATTGTTTCCCGCCGCTGGCAGCGTTCTGCCGCCTTTTTCCGAGGAAGCTCTGGAACAAGACTCGAACAGAGATCACGTGCTGTTGATCGGCCATACCTTCGCCAGTAATCAAAAAAATCAAGGCCGCTTTCAATACTGGCTCCCTTCCAGCGTCCCGGTTTTTGGCTCCCTCGTGCACGGCAATCCACCTGTCGATTCGACACTCTGGAATTTTGAGCAACTGCAATCGAATGTCAAAACGCTCGAGAAGGACGTTGATATTGCCTATGACCGGAAAAACTCAAACATCGAGTTGAACGTGCGCCTTCAAGGCAGCTTCGAGCATGTAAGAGAGGAGAATTTCATCCTTTTCGAAGACGATCAAAACACGCGCCCGGTTCTGGAAATAAAACTGACCTTCAACGAAACCAGCTTGCACAAGGGGTCGTATACGCTACTACCCGGTTCTGAATTGATACCTCTCGACAGTGATTTTTTTGACCGCCAAGGTGGGATCTACCTAATTTACGTTTACGCCTCTCGAATCGTGCACGCCATAATTCTCGCAAATGACGGGAAAGATAGGTTTGAGTTGCCCCGTACAGCTGCGGGGCAAACAGCCTCCCTGGCGGGTAAACGTTTGGCAAAAAAAGGCCTTGAGCTGGCGAAAAAAAACCAGGCGTCATTCGATGTAGCGCGCCTAAAACCCGATGAGTCCTATCTGGCCGTCAGCAAAAACAGGCATCACACAAACGCGGGGCCGTTTTTTTACCAGTGTTTTGTCGGCCATCCGCTGGATGTCCAAACCAGCACACTCCCTACGACCTTTGCGCAAATACGCCCGCTGTACGCGAGCGGCATCGAACCTGCCTTGCGCAAAGATTCCTGGCTTAGCTACAGCTTTTCCATCGACCAAGTCACCCATCAGGCCGGCGGCTGGCCAGTGATTTGGCCCGAGAAACAAGAAGACATCAAAATTCCGTTGATCTATGGAGTATTGATCTATGAAGAACGTGCAGCGTTTCCCCCCATGCATCTGGTGGGTGGTGCATTAAAAACTGCGGCCATTACCTGGGGCGCCGAACTCAATACCGAGCTTCAGATCGCTCCCAGCATCAACAGCCTGACGGACCCGACCCAAGGTGACAGTCCGTCCCTGGGCAGGGCGCAGTTCATTGACTTCACCGGCTCCGCCATTGCGTTCAGCGATGGCGAGTTGAGCCACAAAAAGCCCCTGCGGCGTGACCCCATCCGCATGAACACGACCTTCGTGCGCCATCTGATCGGCTTGGCCGAATCCAGTATGGAGTCCCTGCTCAACTGGAATACCCAGCATTTGCCCGAACCGCCGATCGGGGGCAGCCTCGGTGCCGAACCCATGGATTTTTCCGGCGGGTATTCCCTGTACTTCCTGGAGTTGTTCCTGTACTTGCCATGGCTGGTGGCCCACCGCTTGAATCAGGAACAACAGTACGACGACGCTAAACGCTGGCTGGCCTTTTTGTTCAACCCCGCGCGCCAAAGCAATGAGCAGGGACACCCGGGATACTGGCAGTCCGTACCACTTGAAGAGGCGGTATGGCCGACCCAGCCAGATCCCAGCCAGGCGGTGCTTTATCCCTACGACCCACACCGGATTGCCCTGAGTTTCCCGGTGCATCTGCGCAAGGCGTTGTATGGGCTCTACATCGATATCGAATGCAACCAGGCCGATGCCGCTTACCACGAGCTCACACCCGACGGGTTGGCGCAAGCCAAGCTGCGCTACACACATCTGCTCGATATGCTGGGACCACGCCCAGATGTAAGACAGGCAGACGACTGGGTGCCGGTGACGCTGGATCAACTGAGTACCAGCATCAATCCACACCTGCGCACGTTCGAGCAGCAGTTGATCAATGCTCAGCAATCGCTGCACAAGCATCCGCCGGTACATGTCGGCCCCGCCGCGGCCTCGCCTCAGGCACCACTGCTGTGTCTGCGAGCGTTTACGGCGACGCCCGAATTATCCGCCCTCGACAACCCTTACCTGCGTCGTCCATTCAACCCCGAACTTATCCGGCGCTGGGAGCGGATAGAAAGTCGCCTGTACAACCTGCGGCATAATCTGAACATAGACGGCACCCCCTTGAATCTGCCGCTGTTTGCCAGCCCGCTCGACCCTCGCACGCTCCTCAGCGCCCAGCAACAAGGGCTCATCGGCCCAGGGTTGAATCGCTCGCTGACGCCACAGATTCCCCATTACCGCTTCAGCGTCATGTTCGCCCTTGCCCAAAATGCAGTCGACGGCGTGATTCAATTCGGCACGACCCTGCTCTCGTTGATCGAGCGCAAGGAGCAGGCGCAATACCTTGAGTTGCAACAGCGACAGGCGTGGAATCTGGCACGCGTTGCCGTTGATATCCAACTGCAACTGGAAAAAGTAGATGAGGCCAACCGAGAGGCTATGCGAGCCTCCCTGCACATCGTCCAAGGACGCGTCAGCTATTACGACAAGTTGATCAACGATGATGTAAGTGTGGGGGAAAGGCTCGTCGGCGGCCTGCTGCTCAATGCCCGGGTGGCAGAGACCGGCCTGCCAGCGCTGGGTGCTGAGGCTGAATTCTCCAAGCTACCACCGAATATTTTTGGTTTTGCCGTTGGTGGCCAACGCATGGAAGGCGTCTCGCAAGTGCCCATGTATCTCTTGCAAGGGCTTTCGAGTGCCTTGCACGGCCAGGCCGAGGTCCTTGCTCAACATGAACAATTCCGGCGCCGTACCCAGGAGTGGAACCTGGCGCGCGACCAGGCAAAACTGGAGTCGAGGCATATCGAGATGCAACTCAAGGTCCTCGAAGAACAACACCGCGCGACACACTTACAACTGCTCCAGGCACAAACCGCGCTCAACCAGGCCCAAGCCACCCATGCGTTGCTGCTGGGCAACCAACGGTTCAGCCAGTCACAAACCTATGACTGGCTCAACAGCAAATTCAGCGGTTTCTATTACAGCGCCTTCAACGCAGCGCAATCCATCTGCCAGGCTGCCGAAGCCTGCTGGCAATACGAAACCTGCCAGTTCGACCAGACCTTTATCCTTCCTGGCGCGTGGAACAACAGCTACCGCGGCCTGGGTGCAGGTGAGGCGCTGAAAATGGGTTTGCAACAGATGTACCGCGAATACGTGCAGCACAACGTGCGGGATCTGGAAATCCGTAAAACCCTGTCGCTCAAAGACCTCAAGGCCAGGGACCCGGACTCCACGCTCAACAAAAGCTGGGAAGAGGTCAAAGCAGCACTGCTCAACACCGGCAGTTGCGAATTCGAAGTGACGCAAAAAATGCTCGACGATGACTACGATGGGCAAAACCATTACCTGCGCCGCATAAAAACCATCAGCGCGTCCTTCCCTGTCGTGCTCGGGCCTTATGAAGACATCAGGGCAATTCTGACGCAGTCCTACAGCAAGGTTGAACTGTTACCTTCCGTGGGCACAAACATCAGGGAAAACCTGAAGGCCAACCAACAGATCGCGCTTTCCCATGGGGTTAACGATGACGGTCAGTTCCAACTCAACTTTCAAGATGAGCGCTACCTGCCGTTCGAATACACCGGAGCCGTTTCCCGTTGGCGTTTGACCTTTCCAAACGCGCCGGAACAAAGAGGGGCCCTGAACTCGCTGACCGACATCATCTTTCACCTCAGCTATACGGCAAGATCCGGCGGGAGTATGCAATGACGGGGCAAACACCGCTGCAGATTGAATCGCCCGCCCTACCCAAAATGGGCGGCAGCGTCCAGAGCATCGGCAAAGGCTGGGGGGCCATCGGCACCGGGGGTGAGGCCGGCCTGAGCGTGGCATTGCCGATTTCCCAGGGACGAGGGTTTGCTCCGACACTGGAGTTAGGCTACAGCAACCAGGCCGGCAATAGCATGTTCGGCATGGGATGGACCGTGAACGTCAATGCCATCACCCTGCGTACCACCCAAGGGGTGCCGCACTATGACGGTACCGACCAGGTGGTCGGGCCCGATGGCGATGTATGGATGCCTGAGCGTGCCGATGACGGCAGCCTGATTGCCAGCACCATCTCGACCTACAACGGCGTCTACACCGGCGCGCCACACCAGGTGGTGCGCCACTGGCCCAGGGTAGAAGGCGAACATGCGCTGATCGAACATTGGTCCTGCGCCGAGGATCCGTCTGGGTTCTGGCTGGTGCACAGTGCAGACGGCGGCCTGCACCTTTACGGCAAGAACGCCGAGTCACGCCGCTTTGCCCCCCTAGCCCCGGAACATGTCGGTGCCTGGTTGATCTGCGAGAGCCTCAACCCCTTCGGCGAACATATCGTCTATGAATACAAACACGAACAGGAACCCCCTGCCCCGCCGGACATGCGCGATTATCGCGCCCAGCGTTACCTCAAGCGTGTCCACTATGGCAACGCAACAGCCTACGAGCATCTATACGGCTGGAACGAGGACAGTTGGAAGCAGCAACACTGGCACTTTCACTTGGTATTCGATTACGGCGAGCACAGCACCGACCCGCAGGCCGCCCCCACCTTTGACGAACAGCGTGCCTGGCCCGCGCGCGCCGACCCCATCTGGAACCAAGCCTATGGCTTTGAAATAGGTACCCGGCGCCTGTGCCGGAACATACTGATGTTCCACGCATTTGCCGGTGAACTGGGGCCGGTGCCGATGCTCGTGCAGCAACTGATGCTGGAACATCGACAGAGCCCGTGGGGCTACAGCCTGCTGGCCGCCACCCATGCGCTGGCATACGACAGCCTCGGACAGGCGGAGCGCCGGCCACCGACCGAGTATGACTACACTCCCTTCACCCTGTCCCCCAGCGCCCCAGGCTGGTCCCGGTTCGACGCGATGCCGGGGCTCGACGACGGCTATTCTTACCAACTGGTGGACTTGTACGGCGAAGGGCTGCCAGGAGTGCTGTCTTGCCAAGACAAGGCTTGGTATTACCGCGAACCTCTACGTGACGCCACCGGGGGCGACCAGCTGCGTTATGGCGAATGGGCGCGCCTGGAACATATCCCCGTCGCCAATACCGGCAAAGCAGTCCATCAATCACTGGCCGACCTGACCGGCGACGCCAGGCTCGACTGGATCGTGTCGGCGCCCGGCATGCATGGCTACTTCACGCTGGACCCCGATCGCGAATGGTCACACTTCGTGCCCTTCAACGCGTTTCCCAAGGAATTTTTTCATCCTGCCGCGCAGATGGCCGACCTGATCGGTAACGGCCTGAGCGACATGGTGCTGATCGGTAGCCGCAGCGTGCGCCTGTATGCCAACCGACGTGACGCGGGATTCGCGCCGGGGCTCGATGTACCTCATCCGCAGGACCAGTACGAGGGCGATGAGCTACCGCTTGCAGGTACCAGTCCCACGCAGTTGGTGGCATTCGCCGATGTGCTGGGAAGTGGCTCCGTGCAGTTGGTGCGCATACGCCACGATGAGGTCAAATGCTGGCCGAACCTGGGGCACGGGCGTTTCGGCAAAGGGTTTGTGCTATGTACGCTGCCCTTCAACTCTACCCAGTTCAATGCTGAACAGATACGGCTGACGGATCTTGACGGTTCCGGCGCGGCCGATCTGATTTGCCTGACACCCGATGCCGTCAAAGTATTCATGAACCACGCGGGCAGCGGCTATCTCAGCACCCCGGTGGAACTGCCTTGGCCCGACGGGGTGCGCTATGACCGTTTCTGTCAGGTCAGCACCGTGGACCTGCAAGGCATAGGATGCGCCAGCCTGGTGTTGACCGTACCCCATATGACACCGCGCCATTGGCGTTACGACTTTGTAGACTCCAAGCCCTATTTGCTGAGTACGACCTGCAACAACATGGGCGCCCGCACCCATGTGACCTACCGCAGCTCAGCCCAGGAATGGCTGGATGAAAAGCAGGAGAAACAGAGCGATGCCCTGTCCGCGCCGGTCGCCCACTTGCCGCTGACCCTCAATCTGGTTAAGCACATCGCACTGATCGACGAAATCAGCGGCACCCGTCTGACACAAAGTTACGCTTACCGAGCTGGCCATTACGACAGCGTAGAGCGCGAGTTTCGTGGCTTTGGCCTGTTGTTGCAAACCGATACCGAAGCGACGCCATCACAGCGTGTTCAAGCAGGCTTCAGCGCGCCGCTGCTGAGCAAGACCTGGTTCCACACGGGCATCGAGATAGACCCGCCCTGCGACGGCAGTAGCGTCCATGACCCGCAGGCCGTGCCCCTCAACCCAACGCTGGTGTGCACCGGCCATCCCGACGACAAAGCCACGCGATTACCCTGGGCACCGGACGAGCAGATGGCCCGCGAAATCGCGCGCAGCTTGAGTGGCCGGGTATTACGCAGCGAGCTGTTCAACGCTGACGACCCGCGCGCGCCCTATGCAGTCATTGAACACCGTGCGTGTGTTGGCATACTTCGGCCCAAGGGCCCGCACCAACCGTATGCGGTCGTCCAGCCCGATAATCTGGAAACCATCAGTTACCAATATGAACCACACATCCCCGATGATCCGCTCTGCCAGCACCTGCTCAATCTTGCGTGGGACGAATACGGCAACGTCACACATGCCGTCACCGTGTACTACGCCCGGCGCAAGACCGCCAACGACGAGCCGCCCTTCAGCGACGAACATCAACAGCAATGGTGGCGTGACGCTCATGATGACGCACAGCAAAAGTGGTACCTGACCCAGGAGAAGGCTCAGTACATTCACCACTTGGGCGAGGCGCAAGCCAACCTCCAGGCCTGGCGCCTGAACCTGCCTTACCTGGCGCGCAGCAACGCGCTGGTGCTGGAAAAATCGACCCTGAGTGCAGCCGACATCAACCATGAGAACCTGCGGGTCCGAACTTTGGACAACAGCGAATGGGCCAGGCAAGCGGTACTCACCAGCATGTCCCGTCAGTTCTACATGGACACGCTCAGCAACCAGCCGTTGGCCGAGGGCAAGGCTTCATTTCAGGCCCTGGTCGCCCACCGTGAAAGCGCAGAACTGGACGCCAACGCTTTGGGGGCTTATGACCGACTGCTCGAAGAACGCGCCAACCCGCCGTTCAACCTCAAACAGCTACTGGAATCACCGCAAGTCGGTTACCACATCATGCAACCTTGCCTTCCCACTGTGCCGAACCGGCCCTTTCAGCACAGCGACAATGCGAAGGATTATTTGTGGTGCATCCATCAGGGGTTCCCCGAGTACGAGGGGCCAAGCGGCTTCCATGCCCTGCGCAGCTACCGTCAAACCCGCAGCCATGGCGTCACCACGTTGACCCGTGACCGTTACAACTGCTTGATCACTGCCGTACAGCTGCCTGATGGCTGTACCACGCGTATCCTCGACATCGACTACCGGACGTTGCTGCCCGGCACCCTCGAAGATGCCAATCGCAACCTTCAACAAGCACGCTATACCGGTTTTGGTGAACCCTTCGTCACCACGGTCCACGGCACTGAAAAGGGCGTACCCAGCGGGTTTCATCCCTTGGACAGCGATACCCTGACAGGCGATCGTGACCCGCGTGTCGCACTCGAAAACAAGCAGAGCGCCTTGGGTAAATTCGCCAGCGCCGGTTTCTGGGACCTGTTCAGTTGGATGGGATGTATAGACCGTGCGGTGTTGCCTTTGCCCGCATGGATGAACTGGGCCACGCAAGAAGGTTTTATCTTGCCCAGCGGACACTTTTATGACCGTGCCCGGCGCCATCTGGGCACCCTGAAAAACCCCGATGCTAATGAACGACTTCTCAAAGAACTGATTGACGCGGCGCCCCGTGAGCCGGTGTACAGGGTCACGCTGATAGCCGACCAGTTTGCGGATCAAGCAGCACCTGTGCAGATACGCGCGAGCATTACCTGCCTGGACGGCTTTGGCCGAACCTTGCAAACCAAGCAGGAAGTCGAGCCCGGCATGGCCTGGTGCGTCGGTGACGACGGCGCACTGTTGCTCAACCCCGATGGCAGCCCGAAGGAAGCGCTGGCAGCCCGGCGCTGGCGGATCAGCCAACCGGTCGAATACAACAACAAGGGGCTGGCGGTGCGTGAGTACCGTCCCTATTTCGCGGATAAATGGCGCTACATCAATGACCGCTCAATGCGCCAACACGCCCTGCATGACCAGCAGTTTTACGATGGCCTTGGTCGCCCGACCCACACGGTGCTGGCCAGAACAATGCTCCAGGGCGACCCGGCCCAGGAACAGCCATTGCGCCGCGAGACCTGGTACTGGCTGTGGAACACAGTAGCGTTCGACGAAAATGACTTGTTTGTTCCACCTGCCGCCGCGCGACGGCATCAAGTGCCTTGAGAGCATGACACCATGAACCTCTGCACACCCACCCTCAACGTGATCGACAACCGCAGCCTCAATGTCAGGCAAGTACACTATTGTCAGTTGCCCAACGCCGCTCAAGCCCAGACGCGCGTGCACCGCCGACACTACGACGCCGCCGGACACCTCTTGAGCGAACACGACCCGCGCCTGAGCGCCGCAACCCCTAATCAGACCCACCTGCACAGCCTGAGCGGCGCGCGCCTGCTCAGCCAGAATGTCGACGCTGGCTGGCGCATTGAACTGCGTGGGCAAGCCGCACAAGTGGTACGCCAATGGGACCAACGCGGCGGTCAATGGCAGACCGACTACGACCCACTGCTTCGCCCCATCGCTCGGCACGAATGGTCTGGCCAGCTACCTCGTCGCACCTTGGAGCACTTGGTCTATGGCGATAATTCGCAAACGTCAGCCCAGCACAATCAGTGCGGTCGACTGATTCAGCATTTTGATACTGCCGGCTCAGTGGCCATGCCCGACTACGGGTTGTTATCGGCGCCCCTGACTCAAGTGCGTTGCTTTGTGCAAGGCCTGGAACCGGTGGACTGGCCGCTCAGCCAACTGGAACCGAACGACCACACCACGCATTGGCAGTACAACGCGCTCAATGAAGTGCTAATGCAAACCGACGCTAAAGGTCATCGCCAGCTATACGCCCTGGATATTGCAGGCCAACTCAAGAGCGCGTCTTTGCAGCTCAGGCATGCAGCCGTGGCGCAGACTGTCATCGACACCTTGCATTACAACGCGGCAGGCCAACCACTGGGGCACAGGGCTGGAAACGGGGTGTCGAGTCATCTGGCGTTCAACCCCAGCGATGGACGGCTGGTGCATATCAAGGCGGTGAAAAGCGCTCAGGTGTTCCAGGACATGAGCTATGAATACGACAGCGTCGGCAACATCGTCTCCTTGAACGACCATGTTCAGCCCACACGATACTTTTCCAATCAGCGTGTCGACGGTTCGCGGCAGTTCACCTACGACAGCCTCAATCAGTTGATCACGGCCACCGGTGCTGAAACTGTCGGCGCCACGACCCGGCCACAATTGCCCGACCTGATCACCCCAATCGATCTCACCCGACGCAGCCGCTACACCCAGCACTACACCTATGACGACGGCGGCAACCTGACCAAGCGGGAGCACATCAGCCCGATTCCCGGCCAGAGCCACACCTGTGTGATGGACATTGCTCCCCAAAGCAATCGCGCAGTGAGCTGGACACGCAGCGACTCGACAGCCCTTACGATGGATTACGACGTCAATGGCAATCTGCAAGCATTGCAACCCGGCGCACAACCCTTGCAGTGGAACCTGCTGGACCAATTGCAACGCGTGACGATGTTGCACCGAGAAGAAGCCGAAGACGATTTTGAACACTATCTCTACGCCAGTGACGGTCAGCGTATGTACAAATGGCGAAGCACTCGCGCCGCTTCGGTCACCCATATTCACAAGCAGTACTACCTGCCGGGGCTTGAAGTTCGCACTCAAGACGGACGCGAATCGCTGCATGTCATCAATCTGCAGGCGGGCATTGGCCAGGTGTGCTGCCTGCACTGGCCTGAAGGGGCACCCGACGGTATTGAGCAAGACGCCCTGCGTTACAGCCTGAGGGATCATCAGGACTCCAGCCTGATCGAGCTGGACGGTGAAGCTCAATTGATCAGCCAGGAAGCGTATTACCCCTTTGGCGGCACAGCGTGGTGGGCCGCTCGTTCACAAGTGCATGCCAGCTACAAGACACTGCGCTACAGCGGCAAGGAGCGTGACAGCAGTGGCCTCTATTACTATGGCGCGCGTTATTACGCCCCCTGGTTATCACGCTGGATCAATGCAGACCCCAGCGGAACCGCAGATGGTCTGAACCTGTACTGCATGGCTCATAACAACCCGATCAACAAGGTCGACGGCCGGGGGGAAAACGCCGAAATTGCCTACCTGATCGCAGGCACTGCCACCCTGGTCGCGATTGGCGCGGCGGCCCTGCTTAGCAAAAAAGCGTCACCGTCGCTGGGTGCTGAAACGGTGCTGCCACCGCTTGATTTTGAACTGCATCCGACCGAGCGGGAAAACCTGCAGGCGTTCAATAAACAATCTCCCACTGGCCAGTCCGTAGAGGTCAGAAAGCTGGGGGATGGATCTGTATGGGCCTATAGACCCAAGAACCTCACCCACGCCACAAACCTGTCGAATGCCAGTGACATCAACTTACAAAAGCAAATCAGCAAGCCGGGTTACCCCGCCATCAAACTGCGGGAGGCCCCACCACCACCGGCGAAGAAGGCCGCTGCACCCACCCCCTACACAGCATTTGAAGTCGCTACGACAACCAAAGCCAGTTCAAAAAAAGCCGAACGCATAGCGGCTGTCGAAGAGGTTGTGCAAGCCAGCGTGCAGTCGACTTCCACCGGGCCGGTTGGCGCCGAGGTCGACGAAACTCAATTTAGACTCAGCCGCCACTTTCAAAAATGGTCCCCAGAGCAACAAGCAAAAATAACAGGTGTGCTGGACGAAATCAGAATCTCTAGGTTTGCAGCCAACAATCACAGATACAGCCACGACAGAGAAGTGGATCAAAACATCCCAGTCGAGATGGGCAAGCCAAAGGTCATGCGCGATATCCACACCGTGGACGTCACCTTCTTTGATGGCGCGGCAGGCGGGCGAGGCGATTGGCGATTGGTCATGTACCTGATCGATGGGGTGTACTACCCGCAACGCATGGCTAGCCATAGGGATATCGTCAACCGGGCCAGGAGATAGACATGCCTTGAGTGACCAAACCTGCTGCAGGCCACTGCTCACATGCTATGGTGCGATCCCCGTTTCCATCGTTAGCCATAGCATGATGCTGACTTCCCGCCCGTTGCGCTTGACGCTGTACACTTTGCTGATCATCGCTGGCGCCATTGGCGCAGCCACACTGGCCATCCGCCATGCCGAACGCCAGGCTCTGGTGGATGATGCTGCCCGCGCCAATCAGCAATTGGCCTTGTATGCCAATTCCTTGCACACCCTGATCGAACGTTACCGCGCCCTGCCCGCCGTGCTGGCCCTGGACTCGGAAATGATCCGCGCCCTGAAAAGCCCGCTGGATCCGGCGACCCAGGAGGTGCTCAACCACAAACTGGAGCGCATCAACGGCGCTGCGCAGTCTTCGACCCTGGAATTGATGGACCGTACCGGCCTGGCCGTGGCTGCCAGTAACTGGCGCTTGCCCAGCAGTTATGTCGGCCACAACTATGCGTTTCGTCCCTACTTCAGCCAGACCCGCAGCCAGGGCACCGGGCGTTTTTATGCGGTGGGGGTGACCACCGGGATTCCGGGGTATTTCCTCTCCAGCGCCGTGGTGGATGAGCAGGAACAATTCCTCGGTGCCATGGTGGTCAAGCTGGAATTTCCGGAGCTGGAGCGCGAATGGGCCCAGGGCGACGACCTGCTGCTGGTCAGCGATGCCCGGGGCATCGTGTTTATCGCCAATAAACCCGGATGGCGTTATCGCAACCTGCGCCCGCTGTCGGCCAACGATCTGGCCGAACTCAAGGCCACGCGTCAATACGACAAGAAACAACTGCAGCCCCTGGACACCCAAACCTTGCAGCGCTTCGACGAAAACAGTCACCTGGTCCGCGTGGCCGGCCCTGAAGGCAACGCCAACTACATCTGGGAATCCCTGCCGCTCAAAGCCGAAGGCTGGACCCTGCACCTGCTGCGCAAACCCCAGGTGGCCTTTGAAGATCAGCGTAACGCCGGCCTCGCCGCCGCCGGCCTGTGGTTGGCGCTGGTGTTCCTGCTGTTGTTCCTGACCCAGCGTTGGCGCCTGGCCCGCTTGCGCCAGCGCAGCCGCGAAGAACTGGAGCGCCTGGTGCAAGAGCGTACCCAGGCCCTGCGCACCGCCCAGGATGGCCTGGTGCAATCGGCCAAGCTGGCGGCGCTGGGGCAGATGTCTGCGGCCCTGGCCCATGAAATCAACCAGCCGCTGACCACCCAGCGCATGCAACTGGCGACCTTGCGCCTGCTGCTTGATCACGGGCGCATCGACGACGCGTACCAGGCGCTGACGCCATTGGACGACATGCTCACCCGCATGGCCGCCCTGACCGGCCATCTGAAAACCTTCGCCCGCAAAAGCCCCAGCGGCCTGCGCGAACGCCTGGACCTGGCGACCGTGGTCGACCAGTCTCTGCACTTGCTCGACGCCCGCCTGCGCGACGAAGCCATCGGCACTGTGCTTGACCTGACCCGCCCGGCCTGGGTACGCGGCGACGCCATTCGTCTGGAACAGGTGCTGATCAACCTGCTGCGCAATGCCCTGGACGCCATGGCCAACAAACCGCGCAAGCGCCTGGAAATCCGCCTGCACGCCGATCAACAACTGTGGCACCTGAGCGTCAGCGACAGCGGCGGCGGCATCGCCGAGGAGCACCTGAACAACGTGTTCGACCCGTTCTTCACCACCAAGCCGGTGGGTGACGGGCTCGGTCTCGGGTTGGCGGTGTCCTACGCTATCGTGCATGAACTGGGGGGGCGCCTGAGTGTTGCCAATCAGGGCGACGGCGCCGTATTCACCCTGACCCTGCCCATCGCACTGGAGGCGCCAGACCTATGCTGAACGCGGTGATCGTGGTTGATGACGAAGCCAGCATCCGCACGGCCGTGGAACAGTGGCTGAACCTCTCCGGGTTCGAGGTGCAGTTGTTCAGCCGCGCCGAGGACTGCCTGGCGCAACTGCCCAGGGATTTCCCCGGGGTGATTCTCAGTGACGTGCGCATGCCGGGCCTCAGCGGCCTGGAGCTGCTGGCCGAGGTGCAACGACGCGATGCCGACTTGCCGGTGATCCTGCTGACGGGCCACGGTGACGTGCCAATGGCCGTCGAGGCGATGCGCGATGGCGCCTACGACTTCCTGGAAAAACCCTTCAGCCCCGACGCCCTGCTCGCCAGCCTGCGCCGGGCCCTGGACAAGCGCGGGCTGATCCTGGAAAACCGTCGCCTGCACCAGCAGGCCGATCATCGGGCCAAGCTGGAGTCGAGCCTGCTGGGGGTGTCCCGCAGCCTGCAGACACTGCGCCGCCAGGTCCTGGATTTGGCGGCCCTGCCGGTCAACGTGCTGATCCGTGGCGAGACCGGCAGCGGCAAGGAACTGGTCGCCCGCTGCCTGCACGACTTCGGGCCCCGGGCGAAGAAGCCGTTTGTCGCGCTCAACTGTGCGGCAATTCCCGAGCAACTGTTTGAAGCCGAACTGTTCGGCCATGAAAGCGGCGCCTTCACTGGCGCCCAGGGCAAGCGTATCGGCAAGCTGGAGTACGCCGACGGCGGCACGTTGTTTCTCGACGAGATCGAAAGCATGCCCCTGGCCCAGCAGGTGAAACTGCTGCGGGTGCTGCAAGAGCAGAAGCTCGAGCGCCTGGGCTCCAACCAGAGCATCAAGGTCGACCTGCGCATCATTGCCGCGACCAAGCCCGACTTGCTGGACGAAGCCCGCGCCGGGCGGTTCCGTGAGGACCTGGCCTACCGCCTGACCGTCGCACAATTGCGCCTGCCGCCGCTGCGCGAACGCCGCGAAGATATTCCGCTGCTGTTCGAACACTTTGCCCAGAGCGCCGCCGACCGCCTGGGCCGCGCGGCCGCCCCCCTCAGCGGGCCGCAGCTGGGGCGACTGCTCAGCCATGACTGGCCCGGCAACGTGCGCGAGTTGGCCAACGCTGCCGAACGCCAGGTACTGGGCCTCGGTGAGCCGGAGCCGGAGGGTATCGAGGCCGGGCAGTCCCTGGCAGCGCAGCAGGAAGCGTTCGAGGCGCACTGCTTGAAAGCCGCGCTGACCCGGCACAAGGGCGATATCAAGGCGGTGCTGGCCGAGCTGCAACTGCCACGGCGTACGTTCAATGAAAAGATGCAGCGCCATGGGCTGACCCGGGAAATGTTTCTGTCGATGGACTGAGGGGGGCTGCTGGAGGCCTCATCGCCGGCAAGCCAGCTCCTACCGAATGTATTCGCAAATCAAAATGTAGGAGCTGGCTTGCCAGCGATAAGCACAGCCGCAATAAGCGGATTTCCGCTCATCACCCAGAAATCATCAGCGACTTTCCGCTCAAAAAATCCCCCCCAACCCTTCTAAACCGGGCCTTCACCTGCTTGGCACAGCTCCTGCTATAGCTTGCGCCAGGCTGCGCTGACGCGCGCTCCACAAAAACAATGACATGAAGGATCCTTCAATGGATAACTCCAACTCCCTGCCTCTGGGGTCGGCCGCCGTGCCGGCAAAAGAACGCACTACCTCCAGCCGGATCAAGTCGATCTTCAGCGGATCGGTCGGCAACATGGTCGAGTGGTACGACTGGTACGTCTACGCCGCCTTCTCGCTGTACTTCGCAAAAACCTTCTTCCCGAAAGGCGACACCACTGCTCAACTGCTCAATACCGCCGCGATCTTCGCCGTAGGCTTCCTGATGCGCCCGATCGGCGGCTGGTTGATGGGGCTGTACGCTGACAAAGTCGGGCGTAAAAAGGCCTTGATGGCCTCGGTCTACCTGATGTGCTTCGGCTCATTGCTGATTGCCCTGAGCCCGGGCTATGAAATCATCGGTATCGGCGCGCCGATCCTGCTGGTATTTGCCCGTTTGCTGCAGGGCCTGTCGGTGGGCGGCGAATACGGCACCTCCGCCACTTACCTCAGCGAGATGGCGACCAAGGAACGTCGCGGTTTCTACTCCAGCTTCCAATACGTGACCCTGATCTCTGGCCAGCTCATCGCATTGGCGGTGCTGATCGTGCTGCAACAGCTCCTCACCACCGAAGAACTGTATGCCTGGGGCTGGCGTATCCCGTTCGCCATTGGTGCCCTGTGCGCGGTGGTGGCCCTGTACCTGCGACGCGGCATGGAAGAAACCGAATCGTTCACCAAGAAGGAAAAAGCCAAGGAAAGCGCCATGCGCACCTTGATGCGCCACCCCAAGGAACTGATGACCGTGGTCGGCCTGACCATGGGCGGCACCCTGGCCTTCTACACCTACACCACCTACATGCAGAAGTACCTGGTGAACACCGTCGGCATGAGCATCTCCGACTCCACCACCATTTCTGCGGCCACGCTGTTCCTGTTCATGTGCTTGCAACCGATTGTCGGCGGCCTGTCGGACAAGGTCGGTCGCCGACCGATCCTGATTGCCTTCGGTATCCTCGGGACGCTGTTCACCGTGCCGATCCTCACCACCCTGCACACCGTCCAGACCTGGTGGGGTGCATTCTTCCTGATCATGGCGGCGCTGATCATCGTCAGCGGCTACACCTCGATCAACGCGGTGGTGAAGGCCGAGCTGTTCCCTACCGAAATCCGTGCACTGGGTGTAGGCCTGCCTTACGCACTGACCGTGTCGATCTTCGGCGGCACCGCCGAATACATCGCGCTGTGGTTCAAGAGCATAGGCATGGAAACCGGCTACTACTGGTACGTGACCGCGTGTATTGCCGTGTCGTTGCTGGTCTACATCACCATGAAAGACACCCGCAAGCATTCGCGGATCACCACCGACTGACCAGCAAGATGCAGTAAACCCTGTGGGAGCGGGCTTGCCCGCGATAGCGGTGAATCAGTCAACGGATGTATCGACTGACACTCAGTTATCGCGGGCAAGCCCGCTCCCACATTTGGTTTCGCAGTTCACACAATTGCGTGCACTATCGTGTCCTTTCCGGAACCACCAGCAGGAACCCTGTCTATGCCCGACGATATCCATTTCTACGAACCCGCCAACGGCCACCGCCTGCCCCATGACCCGTTCAACGCCATCGTCGGCCCGCGGCCAATTGGCTGGATTTCCTCCCAGGACAACGAAGGCCGCCTGAACCTGGCGCCCTACAGTTTTTTCAACGCGTTCAACTACATTCCGCCGATCATTGGTTTTTCCAGCGTCGGGCGCAAAGACAGCCTGAACAACATCGAGCAGACCGGCGAATTTGTCTGGAACCTGGCCACGCGCCCACTGGCCGAGCAGATGAACCAGAGCTGCGCCGCCGTGTCACCCGAGGTCAACGAGTTTGAACTGGCCGGGCTGACGCCGGTGGCGTCCAAGGTGATTGCCGTGCCCCGAGTGGGCGAAAGCCCGGTGTCGTTCGAGTGCAAGGTTACGCAGATCATTCAGCTGCAGCGGGCTGACAAGGAACTGGTGCCCAGTTGGCTGGTGCTTGGCGAAGTGGTCGCGGTGCATATCGCCAAATGGCTGCTCAAGGATGGGGTATACGACACGGCGGCTGCCGAGCCGATTCTGCGAGGTGGTGGGCCGGCGGATTACTTCCAACTGGGCCCGGAAGCGCTGTTCAAGATGTACCGCCCGGGTGCCGGCAAACCCTGATTGGATCGAATGCAATTAAAAATGTGGGAGCGGGCTTGCCCGCGATAGCGGTGTATCAGTCAACTCATGTATCGACTGACACTCAGTCATCGCGGGCAAGCCCGCTCCCACACAGAACCCCACAGCTGGGTCGGTGGCGCTCTTTAGTTTGCTGCGGTCGCCCAGGCCAACTGACCCTCTTCATCGATATCGATCAAGCGCTCCAATTGCTGGGCCGCTGCATCGTCAGCGTCATCAGCAGTCTTGAACAATTGGCCATCGAGGATCTTGTGAAAGCGCGGGGCGCTCATGCCATCCAGTGCCTTGACGGCGATGGCGGCGCTATAGCCCCCCTGGTCTTCACGCACTAGGGCGGAAACAGCTTCGTGGTGGGCAAACTCTTTACGTGCCATGTTGCAGGTCCTGGCCAATGGAAAGTCGGCCATTCTAAACCCTAACCGGCCAATTGCAGGTACTCGCCGTAGGCATTGGCCGCGGATGCGTCGGTGAAGGTCTGGAAGTCCATGCTGCGCACGACCATGTCGTTCAACAGCTCGGTAAACAGCATCAAGGCCGGCGAGTTGAAGTAGGCACTCATCGCCTGTTCACTGCTCCAGAAACCTGAGACCAACCATACATCGGGGTCAACCTGAGAGTGCTGCAACGAGAACTGCAGGCAACCCTGAGCCTGGCGGCCCGGTTCGATCAAACTGCTCAAGCGCGCACCCAGTTCGGTGCTGCACCCGCTGCGGGCGCGGATAAAGGCCATATGGCTCGCGGGAATGGGGGTGGACATGTTCGACTCTCCCGTTGAGAAGTGATGCTCGGCAAGCACTGTGGGGGCGTGCTGCCACAGGATCAAAGATACGGGCGCCTGCCCCTGGCCGGTTAGTCGATTCCTGCCGGCTTATTGCACAATCCTGCCAGAAGCCTGGAAAGACGGTTTGGCGCCCGCCTTTATTCCACGCATAGGCGCCTTGTTTCAGGGAGATGACAGGCCATGGGCTTGCCTGATTCAAGACGCGCCGCAGGATCAGGCAAGGATTGTGCAGAATCGACCTAACACGACTGGAACAGGCACCGCTAAGCTGTGCCCATCAAAGAAGCATGCAGAGGACGCCCCATGTCGTCGCCCGAACAGCAGTCCATTCCCCTCGATGCCGAGATGGAAAAACAGCGCGCCGAACTGGCCGGTATCGTGCACAGGCATACCTGGGAGGACGGTTCCTACGGCACGGCGATCACTTCGTTGTACCTGAACCGCCACAACACGCCGCGCGACTTCATGCCGGTGCTGGTGGAACCCGCCCTGTGCATCCTCGCCAACGGCAGCAAGGAGGTGCGCCTGGCCGACGAAATCTTTGCCTACGACCCTCTCAACTACCTGGTGTTCTCGGTCGCAATGCCGGTGGCCGGGCGGGTCATCGACGCCACGCCCGAAGACCCCAACCTGTCGGTGCGGATCAATATCGACCCGGCGCAACTGACCGCCTTGATTGCCGAAGCCGGCCCGATGGGCGTGCCTACACGCCCGACATCGCGCGGGATGTATGTCGACCGGATCGACACCCAGTTGCTTGATGCCGTACTGCGCCTGGCACGCCTGCTGGATACGCCCAAAGACATCGCGATGTTGGCGCCGTTGATCAATCGCGAAATTCTCTACCGTCTGCTGCGTGGGCCACAGGGCTATCGCCTGTACGAAATTGCCGTGGCCAATAGCCAAAGCCATCGGGTCAGCCGTGCGATCACCTGGTTGAACGGTAACTACGAACAACCGCTGCGCATCGACGACCTGGCCAAGGAAGTGAATCTGAGCGTGTCGACCCTGCACCATCGCTTCAAGGCCATCACCGCCATGAGCCCGCTGCAGTATCAGAAACAGCTACGCCTGCAGGAAGCACGACGGCTGATGATCGCCGAAGGCCTGGAGGCCTCGGCGGCGGGGTATCGGGTGGGGTATGAAAGCCCGTCGCAGTTCAGCCGGGAATACAGCCGTTTGTTTGGCGCGCCGCCGTTACGCGACTTGGCCAGGCTACGCCAGAGCATCTGACCCAGCGCTCCTACAGGGTGACGCGGTGTTGTTTAGTCCAGGGTCCGGGGCAGTTGCAAGGTCACCCGTAGGCCACCTTCGCGCAAATTCTGCAGGCTGACTTCGCCGCCATGGCTGTGGGCGATATTGCGTGCAATCCCCAACCCCAAGCCATAGCCCTGCTGCTGACCGGCCAGGCGAAAGTGCGGTTCGAAGACCTGTTCCAAACGCTGTTCCGGCACACCCGGCCCCTCGTCATCCACATGCAGGATGAACTGCGCACCATCGTCCTCGATACGCAGGTGAGCGTTCTGCCCGTACTTCAAAGCATTGTCGATCAGGTTGCCAATGCAGCGCTTGAGCGCCAGCGGCTTGCCCGGGTAGGCCGTCAGCGCCCGACCGTGCTGCGTCACCCGCCCATTGCCATGGGGCGCCAGGTACGGCTCCACCAGACAGTCGAGCACATGGTTGAGGTCCACCGGCTCGATGTTCTCGTGGATATCGGTGTCCTTGACGCACTGCAACGCGCCCTTGACCAGCAGTTCCAGCTCATCCAGGTCACGGCCGAACTTGGCTTGCAGCTTTTCATCTTCCAGCAGCTCCACGCGCAGCCGCAGGCGTGTGATCGGCGTGCGCAGGTCGTGGGAAATCGCGCTGAACAACTGGCTGCGTTCGGTCAGGTAGCGGCTGATCCGCTCGCGCATGGCATTGAACGCACGCCCCACTTCCACCACTTCGCTACCGCCACCTTCGGCCACCGGTTCCACGTCGGCGCCCAGGGACAGGTCCCGCGCCGCCCGCGCCAGACGCTTGAGCGGCCGGCTCTGCCAATGCACCAGCAAACCGATAAACAGCAGCAGGAAGCCACTGGTCAGCACGATAAACCACACCTGTTGGGAGGGCAGGCCCTGTTCTTCGAGGCTGGTGTAGGGTTCGGGCAGCAACGAGGCGATATACAGCCACTCGCCGGCGCCCAACTCGATCTGCGTCACCAGCACCGGCGGGTTGACCGGTTCCAGGGTCAATGCGTAATGCGCCCAGGAACGGGGCAACTCATCGAGCTTGAGCCCGGCATTGAAAATGCGCAGGTCTTCGGCACTGACAAACTCCACCGAAAAATGCACGTCACTGCCCAGGGTCTGGCGCAGTACTTCATCCACGGCACCGAGCACCGCCTGTTTGCGCGGGGTTTGCGGCAGGATCTGCATATCCAGGGGCTTGTCGTTGAGCGTTACGACAAAGCGCGTACCGCCCATGCTGCGCAACTGATCAAGCACCAGCGGCCGATAAGCCACCGGCAGTGAGCGGAAATAGCTGACGCTGGCAGTCATCGAGTGGGCCAGGCTGCGGGCGCTGGTGACCAGGCCTTCGAGCTGGGTAGCGCGCAATTGCGACACCCAGATCACACTGGATAAAGCCTGGGCAAACAGCACTGCCAACAGGGTCAGCAGCAGCATGCGCCCCAGCAGTGAGCGCGGCACCGGAATACGCCGGCGCTCAGTGGGCATTGCTGGCAACCACACTGGCCGCCAGTTGGTAACCGCTGCCACGCACGGTGCGGATCAGCCGTGGAGGTTTCTCGGTATCGCGTAGGCGTTGTCGCAGGCGGCTGACCGCCATATCCACAATCCGATCAAGGGGCATCAGGTCGCGGCCGCGGGTGGCGTTGCCAATGGTGTCGCGATCGAGGATTTGCTGCGGATGATCAAGGAACAGTTTGAGCAGGGCAAAGTCGGCGCCGGACAGGATGACTTCCTCACCATCGAGGTGAAACAGCCGATGGCTGATCATATCCAGCCGCCACTCATCGAACACCAGCACATCGCCGCCGGTACGTTCCTGGCCAAACTGGCAGCGGCGCAGCAGGGCCTTGATGCGGGCCTGCAACTCTCGCGGGCTGAAAGGTTTGCCGATGTAATCGTCGGCGCCCAGTTCCAGGCCGATGACCCGGTCGGCTTCGTCGGAACTGGCGGTGAGCATGATGATCGGCACCTGGGCCTGGCGCGGGTGCTGGCGTACCCAGCGGCAGAGGCTGAAGCCGTCTTCGTCGGGCAGCATCACGTCGAGGATCACCAAGTCGCACGGAGCCTCGTCCATGGCCTGGCGAAACCCCGCGCCATTGGGCACGCCCCGCACCTGGAAGCCGGCGCGGCTGAGGTAGGTTTGCAGCAACTCGCGGATTTCCTCGTCGTCATCGACGAGGAGAATGGATTTACTGATTACGCTCACGGGGGCCTCCTTGTTGTTATGGGCCAAGCCTTGAAGCATGGGTTGTTCTCAGGGGCCTCATCGCGGGCAAGCCCGCTCCCACCTTTGGAATGCATTGCCCGCGATGAGGCCATCACTGCCTACGCAAATGCCTGTTCGAGCGCCACACCCGCGCCGGTCAACCCCGAATACGGCGCCGTCACCAACCACACCGGGATCCCCTTGAAGTAGTCACTCATGCAGCCTTTGTCAGCAAAGCTCTTGGCAAAGCCACTGTTGATAAAAAACTCGGCAAACCGCGGGATCACCCCACCCACGATATACACACCGCCCCGGGCACCCGTGGTCAGCACGTTATTGCCGGCGACGCGGCCCAGCCAGATGCTGAACTGGTCGAGGACCTCCAGCGCAACCGGATCGCCAGCCAGCCCCGCCGCTGTAATCGCCTCTGGGGTTTCCAATACCGCCGGATGACCGTCCACCGCACAGATCGCCCGGTACAAACGTGGCAATCCGCCGCCGCTCAGGGCCGTTTCGGCGCTGACATGCCCGATCTCGTTGTAGATGTGCTGCCACAACTGGGTTTCCCGGGGGCTGCTCAAGGGCAGGTCGACATGCCCGCCCTCCCCCGGCAACGCTGCCCAACGGCCGGCGCCCAGGTCGAGCAAGGTGCCCACGCCCAAGCCCGTTCCAGGGCCAATCACCACCGCCGGGCGCCATGGCTCCGGGGTGCCGGCGCACACCACGCGGTATTCGTCGGGTTGCAAGCGGGTCATGCCCAGGGCCATGGCCGAGAAGTCATTGACCAGCAGTAGTTCGTCCACTTGCAGGGCCTTGCAGAACGCGGTCTTGCTCAGGCGCCAGTGGTTGTTGGTGAACTTGAACTCATCACCGCTTACCGGCCCGGCGACCGACAGGCATACCGCGCCTATGGAGCCCGGCTCCAAGCCTTCCTCGGCGAGGTAGACCTTGATCGCTTCCTCGGGGCTGGCGTGATCCGCCGTGGCCAACACTCGGATCGAATGCAGTGCCTGGTCCCGCCACAACGCAAACCGGGCGTTGGTACCGCCAATATCACCTACCAGCGCAAGCTTCACTTAAGTGTCTCCAGGGCAGAGGTAAAGGCGCTGGCGCCCTGCTCTGCGGAGCTTGCGGCCAGACGCATAAATGCAAACAGCTCGCGACCGGCCCCCACGTTATTGCCCAACAGGCCCGTGGCAGGCGCGCGCGCTGCAAATTCTTCGGCGTCCACCTTAAGCTCCAGGGTGCCTTTGACGCCATCGACGCGAATGATATCGCCATCCCGGACCCGCGCCAGCGCCCCACCGCGCTGCGCTTCGGGGCTGACGTGAATTGCGGCGGGAATCTTACCCGAGGCGCCGGACATGCGCCCGTCTGTCACCAGTGCCACCTTGAAGCCACGGTCCTGGAGCACGCCGAGGAACGGCGTCATCTTGTGCAATTCCGGCATGCCATTGGAACGCGGGCCCTGGAAGCGCATCACGGCGACGAAATCCTTCTCCAACTGGCCGGCCTTGAACGCATCGGCCAGGTCCTGCTGGTCCTGGAACACCACGGCCGGCGCTTCGACGATTTGATGTTCGAGGGCCACCGCCGAGACTTTCATTACCCCACGGCCGAGGTTGCCTTGCATCACACGCAAGCCGCCCTCCGGGGAGAAGGCACGGGCGACGGGGCGCAGGATGGTTTCGTCGAGGCTTTCGATCGGGCCTTCGCGCCAGATCAGTTCGCCGTCCACCAGGAAGGGTTCGCGGGTGTAGCGGCTCAGGCCATGGCCGGCGACGGTGTTGACGTCTTCGTGGAGCAGCCCGGCTTCCAGCAGCTCGCGGATCAGGAACGACATGCCGCCCGCCGCCTGGAAGTGGTTGATGTCAGCCTTGCCGTTCGGATAGACGTGGGACAGGGTCGGCACCACTTCCGAGAGGTCGGCCATGTCCTGCCAGGTGAGGATGATCCCCGCCGCCATGGCGATGGCTGGCATATGCAGGGTGTGGTTGGTCGAGCCGCCGGTGGCGTTGAGGGCGACGATGGAGTTGACCAGGGATTTTTCATCGACGATCTCGCCAATCGGCGTGAAGTTGCCATTGGCCTTGGTCAAGCGCGTGACCTGGTGCGCGGCTTCACGGGTCAGCGCATCACGCAGCGGCGTGTACGGGTTGACGAACGAGGCGCCCGGCAGGTGCAGGCCCATGACTTCCATCAGCAACTGGTTGGTGTTGGCGGTGCCGTAGAAGGTGCAGGTGCCGGGGCTGTGGTAGGACTTCATCTCCGACTCCAGCAGCTCTTCACGGCTGGCCTTGCCTTCGGCGTAGCGCTGGCGCACGTCGGCCTTCTGCTTGTTGGAGATCCCCGACGGCATCGGCCCGCCGGGCACAAAGATCATCGGCAGGTGGCCATAACGCAGGGCGCCCATCATCAGGCCCGGGACGATCTTGTCGCAGATCCCCAGCATCAGCGCGGCGTCGAACATGTTGTGGGACAGCGCTACCGCCGTGGACATGGCAATCACTTCGCGGCTCAGCAGGCTCAGCTCCATACCGGGCTCGCCCTGGGTCACGCCGTCGCACATGGCCGGGGTGCCACCGGCGAACTGGCCGACCGAGCCAACCTCGCGCAGGGCTTTCTTGATCTGTTCCGGGAAATGTTCGTAGGGCTGGTGCGCCGAGAGCATGTCGTTATATGACGAAACAATTGCCACGTTGGCAGCGTTCATCATTCGCAGGCTGTTTTTGTCTTCGGTGCCGCATCCGGCCACGCCGTGGGCAAAGTTGGCGCATTGCAGCTTGCCGCGCATCGGCCCGTCGCTGGCCGCGCCGCGAATCAGCGCAAGGTACGCCTCACGGGTTGCCCGGCTGCGGGCGATAAGGCGTTCGGTGACCTCAAGTACGCGGGGATGCATGTGTAGAACTCCAGGCTAACGGATGTGGCGACCTGAGTGTCTATGCTGGTCAAAAGCCCGCCGCGAAGAGGTTGGCAGGGAGTTACTTGACCAATCGGACCAGTTGATTCAGGTCACTCGTTGTAGATTGAACAAAATATTGCCACTAAAAAGGCTTGTTTTCTATTTTTATGCGAATAATCTTGTAATTCTTACAACAAATCGACGACAGGCGCTTTCAAATGACTCTTCGAATTGCAATCAATGGTTTTGGCCGCATTGGCCGCAACGTCCTGCGCGCACTTTATACCCAAGGCTACCGCCAGGATTTGCAGATCGTCGCCATCAACGATCTGGGCGACAGTTCGATCAATGCCCATCTGCTCAAATACGACACCGTCCATGGCACTTTCGATGCAGAGGTCGCTCACGATCAGGAAAGCCTGACCGTCAATGGCGACCGGATTGCCGTCAGTGCCATTCGCAACCCCGCCGACCTGCCGTGGGCTGCACACAAGATCGACGTGGTGTTCGAATGCACCGGCCTGTTCACCGATCGTGACAAGGCTGCCGCCCATATTAGCGCCGGTGCGCGCAAGGTGATCATCTCTGCCCCGGCCAAGGGCGCGGATGCGACCGTGGTCTACGGGGTGAACCATGACATTTTGCGTCAATCGCACCAGATCATCTCCAATGCGTCCTGCACCACCAACTGCCTGGCGCCTGTCGCCCAGGTGCTGCACCGCGAGCTGGGCATTGAAAGCGGTCTGATGACCACCATCCACGCCTACACCAATGACCAGAACCTGACCGACGTCTACCACACCGACCCGTACCGCGCCCGTTCGGCCACGCAGAACATGATCCCAAGCAAGACCGGCGCCGCCGAAGCGGTGGGCCTGGTACTCCCGGAACTGGCAGGCAAGCTGACCGGCATGGCGGTGCGAGTGCCGGTGATCAACGTGTCGCTGGTGGACCTGACCGTGCAATTGAAAAAAGAAGCCACGGCCGATGAGGTCAACGCGCTGCTCAAGGAAGCCAGCCAACACTCGAAAATCCTCGGTTACAACACCTTGCCGCTGGTTTCCAGTGACTTCAACCATAACCCGCTGTCGTCGATCTTCGACGCCAACCACACCAAGTCCAGCGGCAAGCTGCTCAAGGTATTGGCCTGGTACGACAACGAATGGGGCTTCTCCAACCGCATGCTGGATAACTGCCTGGCGCTGTGTAACGCTGAATAACCCCACTGAAAACCTGATCGACCCGATCACTGTAGGAGCGAGCTTGCTCGCGAGAAACGCAAAGGCGCCACGCTCATTCAGGATGCCAGCGTTATCGTTGACGATCTTCGCGAGCAAGCTCGCTCCTACAGGGTTGAGCAGATTGCAGCAAAGTGATACTTGCCATTTGCGTTGATGATAAGCATTATCATTAACTGCCTATCGGTCTGGTACCCCCGTGAGCCTATCTCGCTTCAATCAAGTCTTCCTCAGCCAACGGCTGGTGCTGCTGCGAACCCTGCAGCGGATGGTGAACAACCCCAGCACCGCCGAGGACCTGTTGCAGGAAACCTACCTGCGCGTGACGCGGGCCCTCAGCGAACGACCGATTGATCACCTCGAACCTTTCGTGTTCCAGACCGCGCGCAACCTGGCTCTGGATCATCTGCGCTCGCGCAGGATCCAGTCCCGCACCTTGCAGGAAGATGTCCCGATGGACGTTCTGCAAAGCGTCGCCTCCCCAGTCACCACCCCTGAAGATGCCGCCCACGCCGAACAATTGCTGGAGCACCTGAGCGTCAGCCTCGGGCAGTTGAGCGCCCGTCAGCAGCAGATCTTTATCCTCAGCCGCCTGCACGGCTGCAGCTATCAAGAGATCGCCGACCAGTTGCAAGTGTCCTTGAGCACCGTGCAAAAGGAACTGAAGTTGATCATGGCCATCTGCATAGGTGTGGCCGAACGACTCGATCACCCTTAAGCTTTGTCGGGACAAGCCGACAGAAATGTCGCAAAAATACGCAAGACACTGAATAAAACGTGGCGAAGACCCGAGGAACACCGTGACGGACCCGAACAAACTGCATCCCCATGAGCTGGCTCATGAGGTGTTGCAACATGCGGCTATGGACCAAGCCCTCGACTGGCTGATCGCGTTGCAGTGCCCGCAGCCTGGGCAGCAAGCCGAGTTCCAGGCCTGGCTGGATGCCGACCCGAGTCACGCCCAAGCCTTCGCCAAGGCCCAGGCCGCCTGGGGCGGTGCGCCCGTGCACAGCGCCGCCGTGGCCCTCAATGCACCACGCAAGCCCAGCGCCTGGCGGCGGATCAAGCCGCACTGGAAGCCCTTGGCCACGGCGGCGGTGTTGCTGCTCGGGCTGTTCAGCTTCAGCAACCTGCCGGTACGCCTGCAAGCCGACCATTTGACCGTGGTCGGCGAGCGCCAGCGCTTGCAACTGGATGACGGCTCCAAGGTACTGCTCAATACCAATTCGGCGTTTTCCAGCACCATCGACGAGCATCAGCGCATTGCCCGCCTGTATCAGGGCGAGGCGTTTTTCGAAGTCGCCGCCAACCGCGGCCTGCCCCTGCAAATCGACGCCGGCCCGGTGCGCGCCAGCGTCAGCGATACGGCATTTGCCGTGCGCTACCTCAACGGTGAGGCGCAGGTCCAGGTGCAACGCGGGGATGTCGACCTGAGCACCACTTTCGGCAACAACCGGGTGCGCCTGAGTGCCGGCGAGAGCATCCGCGTCGGCCCCAAGGGCTTCGGCCAGCCAGCCAAGCTCGATGCCACCAAGGAACTGGCGTGGGTCCAGGGCCGGCTGATCTTTGAAAACTGCCCGATGAGCGAGGTGCTGGCTGAGCTGCGGCGCTATTACCCGGGCTGGATCGTCAATACCAACGAGCAACTGGCCAGCGTCGCCGTGACCGGCAATTACCGCCTGGACCAGCCGCTGGACGTGGTGCGCTCCCTGGCCCACATCACCTCCGCCAAGCTCTCGGAGTTCCCGGCGCTAGTAATTCTCAACTGAGAATAATTATTTTTACTCGATAGTCCCTGCTGGTACGTCTCGTCTTAGCCAATGCAACTGATTCCTATTTGATTCAGGCTCGCAACTATAAGACTCGTCCCTCGGAGCGCTCTCGATGTCCTCTCGTTTCAACCGCCGGTCCTCTTCGCCCACGCTGTGCCTGCTGACCGCCGCGATCCTGCTGGCCGGCAGCCCGGTGCTCACGGCCAATGCGGCCGAACCCGCTGCGCGCAGCCACGCCAATTACACTTTCAGCATCGAGCAGCAACCCCTGGTATCGGCACTCAACGCCTTTACCGCCGTCACCGGCTGGCAGATCGGCCTGCCCGCCGAACTGGGCCAAGGGGTTTCCTCCCCCGGCGCGCGCGGTTCGCTGACCCCGGAAAAGGCCCTGGACCGGCTGTTGGTGGGGACCAACCTGAACTACCGCAAACTGGGCAATAACAACATCGTCCTGGAAAAGCGCACGGCGGGGAGTGCCATCACCCTGCAACAAATGACCATCAGCGCCACCCGTACCGAACAGGCGGTCGATAGCGTGCCCAGCACCGTCAGCGTGCATGAGCGCGAGGAACTGGACCGCCAGAACGTCAACACCATCCGCGAACTGGTGCGCTACGAGCCCGGTGTCTCGGTGGGCGGTGCCGGCACCCGCTCCGGTAATTCGGGCTACAACATCCGTGGTATTGACGGTGACCGCATCCTCACCCAGGTGGACGGCGTAGAAGTCCCGGACAACTTCTTCAACGGCCCGTACGCCAAGACCCGTCGCAACTATGTCGACCCGGAAATCGTCAAGCGCGTGGAAATCATCCGCGGCCCGGCCTCGGCCCTGTACGGCAGCAGCGCCATCGGCGGCGCCGTCAGCTACTTCACCCTCGACCCGGACGACATCATCAAGCCCGGCCAGGACGTTGGCGCGCGCCTGAAGACCGGCTATAGCTCGGCCGACGAAAGCTGGCTGACCTCCGGCACCGTCGCCGGGCGTGTCCAGGACTTCGATGGTTTGCTGCACCTGAGCCAGCGTAATGGCCATGAGATGGAATCCTACAACGGCAACAACGCCACCGGCCTGGCCCGTACCGGCGCCAACCCGGAAGACGTACGCACCACCAACGCGCTGGCCAAGCTGGGCTGGAACTATGGCGAAGACAACCGCCTGGGCCTGACCTACGAGAAGTACAAGGACGACCGCGACATCAACCAGAAAAGCGCGGTGGGTGGGCTTTTCCTTCAAGGTCAAGGCATGAACTTCTATCGTGACCGTCGCGGTAACGACACCATCACCCGCGAGCGTTTTGGCCTGGAAAACAAGTTTGCACTCGACGCCCCGTTTGCCGATCACATCAAGACCAGCCTCAACTACCAGATCGCCAAGACCGACCAGTCCACCGCCGAGATCTATCAGGTGGGCCGTCGCGTGCTGCGTACCCGCGACACTCTCTACGAAGAAAAACAGTGGGTGTTCGACGCCCAACTGGACAAAGCCTTCGCCATCGGCGACACCGGTCATGTCGTGACCTATGGCACCACGATCAAGCAACAGAAAGTCACCGGTTCGCGCGAAGGCGCGGCGACCTGCCTGGCTGTCGGTGCCGGCTGTACGGCCATCGGTGCCCCAAGCCCATCGCCCAGCGACAGCGTGAAAAAAGCCAGCGACTTCCCTGACCCAACCATCAACAGCTACGCGCTGTTCGCCCAGGATCAGATCAGCTGGAACGACTGGACCTTCCTGCCCAGCCTGCGCTACGACTACATCCAGCTCAAACCCAAGCTGACCGAAGAGTTCCTCAACACCACCGACCCGGACCGTGAGTTTCCCCACGACGACTCGAATAAAACCTGGCACCGCTTCTCGCCGAAACTCGGCGTGACCTACGCGTTGACCGAGCAATACACCTGGTTCGGCCAGTACGCCGAAGGTTTCCGCACACCCTCGGCCAAAGCGTTGTACGGCCGCTTTGAAAACCTGGATGTAGGCTATGTCGTCGAGCCCAACTCCAACCTCAAGCCGGAAACCAGCAAGAGCTATGAAACCGGGATTCGTGGCAATTTCGACGCCGGTAATTTCGACGTCGCGGTGTTCTACAACAAGTACCGCGACTTCATCGACGAAGACAACGCCGCGCTGGGCCCGTCTGGCACCATCTTCCAGCCAGGCAACATCAAGCGCGCCACCATCAAGGGCATGGAAGTCAAAGGCCGCTTGAACCTGGACGCCTTCGGCGCACCGCAAGGCCTGTACACCAAAGGCGCGATTGCGTACGCCCACGGTCGCAATGACGAAACCGGCCAGCCGCTCAACAGCGTCAACCCGCTCAAGGGTGTGTTTGGCCTGGGCTACGACCAGGATAACTACGGTGCGCTGGTCAGTTGGACCCTGGTCAAGCAACAGAATCGAGTGGACAGCACCACCTTCTTTGCACCGGACGGCATCACCGCCAACGGCCCGTTCAAGACTCCGGGCTTTGGCATCGTCGACCTGACGGGTTTCTACAAAGTCACCAACGATCTGACCGTCAACGGCGGCCTGTACAACCTGACCGACAAGAAATACTGGAACTGGGATGACGTGCGCAGCTACGACGGTGTGGGTGAAGCCGGCGTGACCTCGCCGGCCAGCCTGGACCGGCTGACCCAGCCCGGTCGCAACTTCGCGATCAACCTGATCTGGGACATCTGATCCCTGCAACCCCACCCCGCCGGATTTATCGCCAGCGGGGTGAGGTTTTTTTACTGTGACGCGTCTTCTTGTTCGTCTAGTAATAACAGCCTGGCAATAAGGCGCTTTTCCTTCTCAAGGACATCCCATGACTGCTTCCACCACCGCAGAACGTGCAAGCCTGCGCTCCCAGCGCCTGAACCAGATCACCAACGAGCCACACACCAAGCTCGACGCACTGGTCAAGGCCCACGCCCCGTTCGAAACCCAGGCCAACTTCGCCCGTTTTGTCGTCGCCCAGTACCTGTTCCAGTCTGAACTGGTGGCGCTGTACAACGATCCCGAGCTGATCAAGCTGTTCCCGGACCTGGCCGAGCGCTGCCGCGCCGAAGCCGCCAAACTGGACCTGGCCGACCTGGAAACCGAAGTACCCGCCCCTGTGGCCGGTGCCGTGCGGAACCCGAGCAAGGCCCAAGCCCTGGGCTGGCTGTTCGTGTCCGAAGGTTCCAAGCTTGGCGCTGCGTTCCTGATCAAGCGCGCCGTCGGCCTGGGCCTGAGCGAAACCTTCGGTGCCCGCCACCTGGGCGAACCAGCCGGTGGCCGTGCCGAAGGCTGGAAGAGCTTCACCCGTACCCTCGACGGCCTGGAACTGAGCGCCGAAGAAGAAGCGGCAGCGGAAAAAGGTGCGGTGGATGCATTCGTACGCTTCACCGTGTTGCTGGAACAGGCGTACGCTAGCGCCCCAGAACTGGCCTGATCCCCTGCTGGTGTAGGCGCTGGCTTGTGTGGGAGCTGGCTTGCCTGCGATAGCATCGCCTCGGTTCAACTGATACACCGAGGCGGCTGCATCGCAGGCAAGCCAGCTCCCATAGAAGCCAGCTCCCACACAGGCCAGTTCCTACATATTGATCGCACTGCACTTTCAGATTTTTCGCACCCCATACAAATCGTACCTATGACCGGCACAACCCAATCCTCCTCCAAACTCGCCCGAATCCTGTTCGGCCTGCTGGCCTACGTCAGCCTGGGGATCGGCTTGATTGCGATTGTCGTGCCGGGCCTGCCCACCACCGAATTCATCCTGCTGGCTGCCTGGGCCGCCACCAAGAGTTCGCCACGCCTGAGCGCCTGGCTGGAAAACCACCGCCTGTTCGGGCCGATCCTGTTCAACTGGCGCAACGGCAAGATCATTGCGCGCCGGGCCAAGGTCAGCGCCACCGTGAGCATGCTGCTGTGTGCCGGCCTGATGTTGGTGATGCTCGATCACGGCTGGCCGATCTACCTGGCCATCGCCGGGATGAGCCTGGGCAACCTGTGGATCTGGTCACGCCCCGAACGTCTCGCGCAAACCGCGACCTGAGCGCTACCGCTGATCGCCTGCCCCTCATGAATTACCCGCCGGTGCCGATGTTGCGGGCATAGCGCCGAATGGACTTGGCCGTTGCCCTGCTTGCACACCAACAAGTCCAATCGCGAGTAAGCCCATGTTCGACACCCTCTCCATCCGCTTGAAAATCGTGCTGCTGTCTGGCCTCTGCCTGTTGGGGGTGATTGCATTGATCGTCAGCCTGAACATCTACCAGACCAACCAGAACGACCAACTGGTCAGCGCCTCCAGCTCGCGCATGCTCACCACCAGCGTGGAGAACCTGCTCCAGTCCAAGGCCGCCGAGCAAGCCGTGCAGTTACAGAAAGCCTTCGGCGAAAGCCTGTTGGTGGTCACCGCCCTCGCCGACCAGGTCAAGGACTTGCGCAACATGGCCGCCAAGCGCTCGCTGGAAGCCGGGGCCGTGCGCGAGGAGCTTAACCAGCGGATCAAGACCGCCTTCGAGCGCAATACCAAGGTGCTGGGGATCTGGTTGTCGTTTGAACCCAACGGCCTGGATGGCAGGGACAGCGAATTTGTCGACGACAAACTGCGCGCTTCCAACGAAGTCGGGCGCTTTTCCAGCTACTGGAGCCGCGCCGGCGGTGAAGGCCTGAACACGGTGATGGTGGAAGCGGACCTGACCAAGACCACCCTCAACCTCAGCGGTACGCCCTACAACATCTGGTACACCTGCCCACGGGATACCCGCAACGTTTGCCTGCTGGACCCGTACGCCGACGAAGTCGCCGGCAAGGCGATGCTGATGACCACTATCTCGCTGCCGCTGCTGGCAGATGGCAAGGTGATTGGTGTGATCGGCGTCGATATTGCGCTGGACGCCCTGCAAGCGGCGGCCAATACCGCGCAAAAAGAGCTGTTCGACGGCGCCGGCGTCATGGAAGTCCTCTCCAGCAGCGGCCTGATCGCCAGTTACAGCGGTGAGCCGGTCAAGGTCGGCAAAAGCATCGTTGATGTGCTGGGTGGCGAAGGCAAAGAGATCGTGCAACTGCTGGCCAGTGACACGCGCAAGGTGCGCGAGCAAGACGACACGATCCGCGCGGTGTACCCAGTCAAGCCGATTGCCGAGGCCAAGCCCTGGGGCGTGGTGATCAAGCTGCCCAAGGACGTGCTGCTGGCCGATTCGGTCAAGTTGCAAGGCGTGCTCGACGACGCCCAGGCCCGAGGCACACTGCAAGCGCTGCTGGTGGGCGCCGCAGCCTGCCTGCTGGGGCTGTTGCTGATATGGCTGACGGCCACAGGCGTGACTCGCCCGATCAACAGCGTGGCAGCGATGCTCAAGGACATTGCCAGCGGCGACGGCGACCTGACCCAACGCCTGGCCTACACGAAAAAAGATGAACTGGGGGAGCTGGTCAGTTGGTTCAACCGCTTCCTCGACAAACTGCAACCGACCATTGCCCAGATCAAACAGAGCATCACCGAAGCCCGAGGCACTGCCGATCAGTCCTCGGAAATCGCGCGCCAGACCAGTGAAGGCATGCAGGTGCAGTTCCGCGAGATCGACCAGGTGGCAACCGCCTCCAACGAGATGAGCGCCACCGCCCATGATGTGGCCAACAGCGCCTCTAACGCTGCCAGTGCAGCTCGCGGCGCCGATCAGTCAGCCCGCGAGGGCCTGGCGATCATCGAACGCAGCACCCGGGATATCACCACCCTTGCCGAGGAAGTCAGCAAGGCCGTGACCGAAGTTGAAGCCCTGGCGGTCAACAGCGAGCAGATCGGTTCGGTGCTGGAAGTGATCCGCAGCATTGCCGAGCAGACCAACCTGCTGGCCCTCAATGCCGCGATTGAAGCCGCGCGCGCCGGGGAAAGCGGGCGGGGTTTTGCGGTGGTCGCAGACGAAGTGCGCAACCTGGCGCGACGCACCCAGGATTCGGTGGAGGAAATCCGTCTGGTGATCGAACGCATCCAGAGCGCGACCCGTGGGGTGGTGACCACCATGCATTCGAGCCAGAGCCAGGCGCAGAGCAATGCCGGGCAGATCCAACAAGCCGTACAGGCCCTGGGCAAGATCAGTGATGCGGTGACGGTGATCAGCGACATGAACCTGCAAATCGCCAGCGCCGCCGAAGAACAGAGCGCCGTGGCCGAAGAGGTCAACCGCAACGTCTCGGCGATCCGTACCGTGACCGAGACCCTGACCGGCCAGGCGACAGAATCAGCGGCGATCAGCAGCCAGTTGAATGCATTGGCCAACCAGCAGATGAAACTGATGGATCAGTTCCGGGTGTAGACCCAAATACCCATGGGGGAGCTGGCTTATGTGGGAGCTGGCTTGCCTGCGATAGCATCACCTCTGTTTCACTGAAGCACCGAGGCATCTGTATCGCAGGCAAGCCAGCTCCCACACAGTGTGAGGTCAGAGCCCGGTCCAGGCACTGACAAACGCGGTGAGGTCTTCCTTTGCCGCCGTACGCGGTGGGTTCTGCGCGGTACCCAGATACAGGAAGCCAATCACCTCCTCACCCGCGCCCAGCCCCAACCCCTTGGCCACATGCGCCGAATACGACAACTCCCCGGTGCGCCACACTGCGCCAATCCCCTGGGCATAGGCCGCCAGCAGAATACCGTGGGCCGCACAGGCCGCCGCCAGCAGTTGCTCGGACTTGGGCACTTTGAAGTGTTCTTGCAGACGGGCAATCACCACCACCACCAACGGTGCACGCAACGGGCCGTTCTGTGCCTTGTCGATCACCGCTTGCAGTGCCGCGGGGTCTTGCAGGCGGGCCGCTTCGGCCAGCAGGGTGCCCATCTGCTCGCGGGCCGGGCCTTCCACGGTGAGAAAACGCCAAGGCCGCAACTGGCCGTGATCCGGCGCACGCATGGCTGCCGCGAACAGCACTTCGCGCTGTTCGGCAGTAGGCGCCGGCTCCAGCAGGCGCGGCACGGAAACACGGTTGAGCAAAGCGTCGAGAGCCTGCATTGGCCACCTCCAGGAAAAATGTGCGGCCATTCTAGCGGGAATGCATCAGATTGGAGCAAACGATAATTGCTCTTATTCAATCCGCCCCGCCCTGTTAGACTTTGCCCCCTGAATTTCATCCACCGTCGCCCGTCTTCCAGGATTATCGATGCCCCGTTTGCTTCTTCGCCTGTCTGCACTCTTGGTGGCCGTGAGCCTGAGTGCCTGCGATGACGCCGCGCCGCCGACGTTTACCCAGGCCGAGCCGGGTGAGGCGCGTTCGGGAGGCAGCACGACGGTAAGGAAGACAGACCAGAATGCCTTTTCGCTGCCTTCAGCGAACCTGGCGCCGACCCGTCGCCTGGACTTCAGCGTCGGCAACAGCTTTTTCCGCAATCCGTGGGTGATCGCCCCGGCCACTACCACCGCCCGCGATGGGCTGGGGCCGCTGTTCAACACCAATGCCTGCCAGAACTGCCACATCAAGGACGGGCGCGGCCATCCGCCCTTGCCCGAGGCCAGCAATGCGGTGTCGATGTTGGTGCGTCTGTCGATCCCGGATTCGCCGCCCTATGCCAAGGTCATCGAGCAACTGGGTATCGTCCCCGAGCCGGTGTACGGCGGGCAGTTGCAGGACATGGCCGTGCCCGGCGTAGTCCCGGAAGGCAAGGTGCGGGTCGACTACACGCCGGTCAACGTCACATTCAAGGACGGCACAGTGGTCGAGTTGCGCAAGCCGAGCCTGCAGATTACCCAGCTCGGCTACGGGGCGATGCACCCCGATACGCGGTTTTCCGCTCGCGTGGCTCCGCCGATGATCGGCCTGGGTTTGCTCGAAGCCATCAGCGACGCAGACATCCTGCAAAACGCCAGCAAACGCCCGGACAAAAACGGCGTGTTCGGGCGCCCGAACTGGGTCTGGGATGATGCCCGACAAAAAACCGTGCTCGGCCGTTTCGGCTGGAAAGCCGGGCAGCCGAACCTCAATCAACAAAATGTTCACGCGTTTTCGGGTGATATGGGCCTGACGACCAGCCTGCGCCCCTTCGATGACTGCACCGACGCACAGGTTGCCTGTAAGCAGGCGCCCAACGGCAACGGCGAAAATGGCGAGCAGGAAGTCAGCGATAACATCCTGCGCCTGGTGCTGTTCTATACCCGCAACCTGGCCGTACCAGCGCGCCGTGATGTCAACGAACAACAAGTGCTGGCCGGCAAGAACCTGTTCTTCCAGGCTGGCTGCCAGTCGTGCCATACGCCGAAATTCACCACCGCAGCCAACGCCGCTGAACCTGAGCTGGCCAACCAGGTGATCCGCCCCTACACCGACCTGTTGCTGCACGATATGGGCGAGGGCCTGGCCGATAACCGTACCGAATTCAAGGCCGGTGGCCGCGACTGGCGCACGCCGCCGTTGTGGGGCATCGGCCTGACGCAAAACGTCAGTGGCCACACCCAGTTCCTGCATGACGGCCGCGCCCGCAACCTGCTTGAAGCCGTGCTGTGGCACGGCGGTGAAGCCCAGGCGGCGCAGCAGCATGTGTTGTCATTTAGCGCCGAGCAGCGCGCCGCGTTGCTCGCGTTCCTGAATTCTCTATAAGCTTTGCCCCAATTAATGAAGGGAGCTCGACATGTTCCGTCCCAAGTTGTTGTTCACCAGCCTTGCCGCCCTCGCCCTGGGCGCTTGCTCGCCACAGGATCCGCAAGCGGTTACTTCGGCCGCCATCGCCAAGCAAGTGATCCTGCCGACCTACAGCCGTTGGGTCGAAGCTGACCGGCAATTGGCCGTCAGCGCCCTGGCGTATTGCCAAGGCAAGGAATCCCTGGAGACCGCCCGCGCCGACTTCCTCCACGCGCAAAAAGCCTGGGCCGAGTTGCAACCGCTGCTGATCGGCCCACTGGCCGAGGGCAATCGTGCCTGGCAGGTGCAGTTCTGGCCCGACAAGAAAAACCTCGTCGGCCGCCAGGTCGAGCAACTGGCCACCGCCCAGCCGCAGATCGATGCCGCCGCCCTGGCCAAGTCCAGCGTCGTGGTGCAAGGCCTGTCGGCCTACGAATACATCCTGTATGACGCCAAGACCGACATCGCCAACGACGCCCAGAAAGCCCGCTACTGCCCGCTGCTGATCGCCATCGGCGAGCGTCAGAAACAACTCGCCGAGGAAATCCTCGCCAGTTGGAACAGCACCGACGGCATGCTCGCGCAGATGACCAAGTTCCCCAACCAGCGCTACGCCGATTCCCACGAAGCCATCGCCGAACTGCTGCGCGTGCAGGTCACGGCCCTCGACACCCTGAAGAAAAAGCTCGGCACGCCCATGGGTCGCCTGTCCAAGGGCATCCCCCAGCCGTTCCAGGCCGATGCGTGGCGCAGCCAGTCGTCCCTGCAAGGCTTGCGAGCCAGCCTCGCGGCGGCCCAGACCGTATGGGTCGGGGTCGACAACAAAGGCCTGCGCGGTCTGCTGCCCGCCGACCAGAAGCCGTTGGCCGAGAAGGTCGATGCGGCCTACGCTGCTTCCCTGAAACTGTTCGACAGCAACCAGCGCTCGCTCAACGACCTGCTGGCCGACGACGCCGGGCGCCAGCAACTCAACGATATCTACGACAGCCTCAACGTCGTACACCGCTTGCACGAAGGCGAATTGGCCAAGGCGCTGGGCATCCAACTGGGCTTCAACGCCAACGACGGTGACTGATGATGCTCAGGCGACAGGCTTTGGCCATCGGCAGCGTGCTGCTCAGTGCAATTACTCTGGGCGGCTGGACGCTGTTCAAGCGCAAGGGCGACAGCCCACTGCTGCTGTCGGCCCGGGATGATGGCGACGGCAAGCACTACGCCGTGGGCTATCGCCTGGATGGCACCCAGGTGTTCGCCACCCAGGTCGGCCAGCGCTGCCACGACATCATCAACCACCCGACCCTGCCCATCGCCCTGTTCGTGGCCCGCCGCCCAGGCACCGAGAGCTACCTGGTGGACCTGCGCGACGGCACGCTCCTGCAAACCGTGACATCCCAGGCCAACCGGCACTTCTACGGCCATGCGGTGATCCACAAGAGCGGCGACTGGCTGTACGCCACCGAAAACGACACCACTGACCCGGGTCGCGGCCTGTTGGGCGTGTACAAGTTCGAAGGTGAGCGCCTGGTGCACACGGGTGAGATTTCAACCCACGGCATCGGCCCGCACCAGGTGTCGTGGATGCCCGACGGTGAAACCCTGATCGTGGCCAATGGCGGTATTCGCACCGAGGCCGAGAGCCGGGTCGAGATGAACCTCTACGCCATGGAGCCCAGCCTGGTGCTGATGCAGCGCGACGGTACGCTGTTGAGCAAGGAAACCCTCGGTCAGCAGATGAACAGCGTGCGCCATATGGGGATCGCCAGCGATGGCACGATCCTCACCGGGCAACAGTTCATGGGCCCGTCCCAGGAGCGTTCCGAGCTGTTGGCGATCAAGCGTCCGGGCCAGCCGTTCGTGGCGTTCCCGGTGGCCGACGAGCAATTGCAGGCCATGGGGCACTACACCGCCAGCGTAGCCGTGCACAGTGAGTTGCGCCTGGTGGCACTGACCGCACCACGGGGCAATCGCCTTTTTATCTGGGACATGGACAGCGGCGAACTGCGCCTGGACGGGCCGTTGCCCGACTGCGCCGGCGTGGGTGCAGTGGCGGATGGGTTTGTCGTGACTTCAGGCCAGGGCCGCTGCCGCTTCTACGATTGCCGGCAGCCACAACTGGTGGCCAAGCCCCTGGAATTGCCGGCAGGGCTCTGGGACAACCATCTGCATCTGATCTGATCGCAGGCGCCGGCTTGCCGGCGCCTACAGGGGGGCTGACGGCAAAAAATGCCAGTTGGAATCCCCCAGGCACTCGGAGTAATGTGCCAAATCGTTCGTCTTCGTCTGCCTCAGTTTTTTCCAAGGAACCGGAATATGCTGCGTCGTCGCATGCTGATCATGTTGGCAGTTGCCCTGCTAATCGTCCTGCTGTTGGCGGGCTATAAGGCCTTTTCCATCTATCAGCAGATCCAGGTCTTTTCCGCGCCCAAACCACCGATCAGCGTGGCGGTGGCCACGGCGGTCGAACAGCCCTGGCAACAGCGCCTGCCGGCGGTGGGTACACTCAAGGCGTTGCAAGGGGTGAACCTCGCCCTGGAGATTGCCGGCACCGTCAAGAACGTGCAGTTCGAGTCCGGGCAAAAGGTCAAGGCCGGGCAACCGCTGGTGCAACTGGACAGCGCAGTGGAAGACGCCCTGCTGCAAACCGCCCAGGCCGACCTCGGCCTGGCCCAGCTCGACTACGGGCGCGGCAGCCAACTGGTGGGCAGCCAGGCGATCTCCAAGGGTGAGTTCGACCGACTCTCGGCGCAACTGCAAAAAAACAAGGCCACGGTCAACCAGCTCAAGGCGTCCCTGGCCAAGAAACACATCGTCGCGCCATTCAGCGGCACCATCGGCATTCGCCAGGTGGACGTCGGCGACTATCTGGCCAGCGGCACGGTGATCGCCACCTTGCAGGACCTGAGCAGCCTCTACGTGGACTTCTATGTGCCCGAGCAATCGGTGCCCAAGCTGGCGGTCGGCCAGGAGGTACAGGTGCATGTCTCGGCCTACCCGACACTGACGTTCCCCGGCACCCTCAGCGCCATCAACCCCAAAGTCGAAAGCAGCACCCGTAACGTACTGGTGCGGGCAACCCTGGCCAACCCGGATAACAAACTGCTGCCGGGCATGTTCAGCAGCCTGCAAGTGCTGTTGCCCGATCCGCAGGCACAGGTGGTGATACCGGAAAGTGCGATCACCTACACCCTCTACGGCAACTCGGCCTATGTGGTGGCGCAGAAGAAGAGCGAAGACGGCAGCCTCGAAAAGGATGCCAACGGTCAACCGATATTGATCGCCGAACGGCGCTTTATCGAGACCGGCGAACGACGCGATGGCCTGGTGCTGGTGACCAAGGGCCTGAGCAGTGGCGAGCAAGTGGTCAGCGCCGGCCAACTCAAGCTCGACACCGGCGCGCATATTGCTATCACCGCAGACAAAAACCTGCCGGCCACTCCTGGCCAACCTCCGCGCAACGACGGTTCAAGGAACTGAGCCATGGCGTTTACCGACACGTTTATCCGCCGTCCGGTGCTGGCCATGGTGGTCAGCCTGCTGATCGTGCTGTTGGGTTTCCAGGCCTACAGCAAACTACCGTTGCGCCAATACCCGTCCATGGAAAATGCGCTGATCACGGTGACCACCGCTTACCCGGGGGCCAATGCCGAGACCATCCAGGGCTACATCACACAGCCGTTGCAGCAAAGCCTGGCGAGCGCCGAAGGCATCGACTACATGACCTCGGTCAGTCGCCAGAACTTCTCGGTGATTTCCATCTATGCGCGGATCGGCGCCAACAGCGACCGCCTGTTCACCGAACTGTTGGCCAAGGCCAACGAGGTGAAGAACAAGCTGCCGCAAGACGCTGAAGATCCGGTATTGAGCAAAGAGGCCGCAGATGCGTCGGCCCTGATGTACATCAGCTTCTCCAGCCAACAACTGAGCAACCCGCAGATCACCGACTACCTGTCGCGGGTGATCCAGCCCAAGTTGGCGACCCTGCCTGGCATGGCCGAAGCCGAGATCCTCGGTAACCAGGTATTTGCCATGCGCCTGTGGCTGGACCCGGTCAAGCTCGCGGGGTTCGGCCTGAGCGCCGGCGACGTCACCAATGCCGTGCGCAACTACAACTTTCTCTCTGCCGCCGGTGAAGTGAAAGGCGAGTATGTGGTCACCAGCATCAATGCCAACACCGACCTCAAGACCGCCGAAGCCTTCGCTGCCATCACCGTGAAGACCGATGGCGACAGCCGGGTGCTGCTCGGCGACGTGGCCCGGGTGGAAATGGGCGCGGAAAACTACAACGCCATCAGCTCCTTTGGCGGCACGCCCTCGGTGTATATCGGCATCAAGGCCACGCCCAGCGCCAACCCGCTGGATGTGATCAAAGAGGTGCGCAAGATCATGCCGGAGCTGGAATCCCAGCTGCCGCCCAACCTCAAGGCAGAAATTGCCTACGACGCCACGCTGTTTATCCAGGCGTCCATCAACGAGGTGGTCAAGACCCTGTTTGAAGCGGTGCTGATCGTGATCGTCGTGGTGTTCCTGTTTCTCGGGGCGCTGCGCTCGGTGGTGATCCCGGTGGTTACCATTCCGCTGTCGATGATTGGCGTGCTGTTTTTCATGCAACTGATGGGCTACTCCATCAACCTGCTGACGCTGCTGGCTATGGTCCTGGCCATCGGCCTGGTAGTGGACGATGCGATTGTGGTGGTGGAGAACATCCACCGCCACATCGAAGACGGCAAGAAACCACTGGACGCCGCGCTGGAAGGCGCGCGGGAGATTGCGGTGCCGGTGGTGTCGATGACCATCACCCTGGCGGCGGTGTATGCGCCCATCGGCTTCCTGGAGGGGCTGACCGGGGCCCTGTTCAAGGAATTCGCCCTGACCCTGGCCGGAGCGGTGGTGATTTCCGGTATCGTCGCCCTGACCCTGTCGCCGATGATGTGCGCCCTGCTGTTGCGCCACGACGAAAACCCCAGCGGCCTGGCCCATCGCCTGGACCGGATCTTCGAGGGCCTCAAGCGCCGCTACCAGAGCCTGTTGCACGGCACCTTGAACACCCGGCCGGTGGTGATCGTGTTTGCCCTGATCGTGCTGTGCCTGATCCCGGTGTTCCTCAAGTTCACCCAGTCGCAACTGGCCCCGGACGAAGACCAGGGCATTATCTTCATGATGGCCAGCGCGCCGCAGCCGACCAACCTGGACTACCTGAACACCTACACCGACGAGTTCATCGCGATCTTCAAGGACTTCCCGGAGTATTACTCCTCGTTCCAGATCAATGGCTTCAATGGCGTGCAATCGGGTATCGGCGGCTTCCTGCTCAAGCCGTGGAACGAGCGCGAGCGCACCCAGATGCAAATCCTGCCGGAGGTGCAAAAGCGCCTGGAGCAGATTCCGGGCTTGCAGGTATTTGGCTTCAACCTGCCATCGCTGCCGGGCACTGGCGAGGGCCTGCCCTTTGGTTTTGTGATCAACACGCCCAATGACTATGAGTCATTGCTGCAAGTGGCCGATCGTGTGAAAAAACGCGCCATGGAGTCGGGCAAGTTCGCCTTCGTGGACATCGACCTGGCGTTCGACAAACCCGAGGTGGTGGTGGATATCGACCGAGCCAAGGCGGCGCAGATGGGCGTCTCGATGCAGGACCTGGGCAGCACCCTGGCGACTTTGCTGGCGGAAGCGGAAATCAACCGGTTCACCATTGATGGCCGCAGCTACAAGGTCATCGCCCAGGTCGAGCGGGCCTACCGGGACAACCCCGAATGGCTGAACAATTACTACGTGAAAAACACCCAGGGCGAACTGCTGCCGCTGTCGACCCTGATCAGCGTCAGCGACCGCGCACGGCCGCGCCAACTGAACCAGTTCCAGCAACTCAACTCGGCGCTGATCTCGGGTTTCCCGATTGTCAGCATGGGCGAAGCTATCGACACCGTGCGCCAGATCGCCCTCGAGGAAACCCCGGCCGGCTACGCCTTCGACTACAGCGGCGCCTCGCGCCAGTTCATCCAGGAAGGCAGCGCACTGTGGGTCACCTTTGGCCTGGCACTGGCGATCATCTTCCTGGTGCTGGCGGCGCAGTTCGAGAGCTTCCGTGACCCGCTGGTGATACTGGTGACAGTGCCGCTATCGATCTGTGGGGCGTTGATCCCGTTGTTCCTTGGTTGGTCGAGCATGAACATCTACACCCAGGTGGGGTTGGTGACGTTGATCGGGCTGATCAGCAAGCACGGCATTCTGATCGTCGAGTTTGCCAACCAGTTGCGCAAGGACAAGGGGCTGACAGCCCGCGAAGCAGTGGAAGAAGCGGCAGCGATTCGCCTGCGCCCGGTATTGATGACCACGGCAGCGATGGTATTTGGCATGGTGCCGTTGATCTTTGCCACGGGAGCGGGGGCGGTCAGTCGGTTTGATATCGGGATGGTGATTGCCACGGGGATGTCGGTGGGCACCTTGTTTACTTTGTTTGTATTGCCGTGTGTGTATACGTTGCTGGCCAAGCGTGATCCCTTGGCGGATTGAGTACCTATCCATTTGTGCGGCAACGGCACTGACTTGTGGGGGGGGGCTAGTCCCTCCCCACAAGTACGCACAAAACAAAAGGCCTCGCTATGCGAGGCCTTTTATCGGGGGGTCAATCTCTTCAACTCGCAGGCCTCATCCCTTGGGACATCCCGAACATAAACAGCAAAAGCTGATGATCAGGCTGCGTAACCCCCGTGGTTTTGGCGATCCGTGGTAGCGGGCATTGCCCGCCACTGTGCACCGCGCTGAGGACTTCTGTGCGGGGCTGCTCCCAGGCAGCCAGGGCCAGGGAGGCGATGCCCAAGGCCCCCAACAGAAACAAACCTCGTGCTATTTCTAGCTTCATTAGGTTAAACCCTTGATAGCGCTGCCAAACGCCGCTTCGTAAAAGTAGCTGAGTTTTTGCCAGTCAGCGGCATTCCACGACGAATGGCGACGCAATTGCTGCATGTCATGGGCTGCGGCCCGTCGGGCGGTCAAACGCTGGCGGCACTTTTCCAGGTCCAGCAGCGCCACTTCGACCGTCGCGCCCTCTCCCGCACCGCTGACCCGCACAAAGATATGCTTGCTGTACAAGCAGCCATGCTGCCAACGCCCTTTGTGCATGCGCGCCAGGGTTTGCGCCAGTTCATCAAGCAGCCGCTCATGCACCAGTTCCCCGCATTGCTTGCGGCCACCGGCGGCGTACCAGTTGTCGATTTCCTCGAAACCATCCAATGACGCCGTCACCAACAAGGCCTTCCATTGATGTTCAGGGTCACGTCGGGCGCCACAGAACACCAGCTCCGGAACGCCGACATCGAGCAAACGCAGGCCCCTGAGCGCATCACGCTCACGCAGCACCGTAGGCCGCCCGAAGGGGTGCAGCCAGCTGCGATAGGTATGGCCGGTCTGACGCTTGCTGTAGAGCAGCCGCCCATTGGTCCCGATCACCCGCTGCACGCCGCTTTCGCCACCTCGACGACGATTGGGTGCCTCGACCCACTCGCCCTGCTGCCGCCAGAAATATTCGAACCGCTCTTCGGGAGCTACGTGACTGCCTGCTACGTACTCAACCACCATCCTGCTACCTCTTGCGCAATACATACACTCGCCACATGGCATACAGCGGTATGAAGTCCAAATACTCCTGGACGCGAAAACCAGCTTGCTCAAACTCAGCCTCAACAGTAGCAGCCGGTAACACAAATCGATTTCGGTAACTCTCCTGCTCACTTTTGTTGCGGCGCTGCACTTCCAGGCGCTTGCGTTTCCAGGCCTTGAAGTTGCCATCCACCCACAATGAAATGATCACGCTGTCGCGGGTAACTCGTTGAAATTCCTTCAATATCGCCATTCGGTGGGCCGGCTCGCCGATGTGGTGCAACAGGCGCATGCAAAAAATGCTGTCCACGGCGCTGTCTGGCAAATCGATATCAAAGGCAGATGTCTGCAAGGGTCGTACCTGCTTGACCACATCCGCCGGTTGCGCCCCCATGGCGATGTTCAGCATGGACTCGGAATTGTCCGCACCGATAACGATCCGGTTGGGCTTTTCTGTGAGTAACGGCCAGAAACGCCCGGCGCCGCACGGCAAGTCCAATACCAGGCCAGGCTCACCGGCCATCGCCAGCGCACCACGGGCCAATTGTTCGTCGCGTTTGTGGGACAGCCGGCGCGCCAACGTGCCCTGGTGTTTGAGCAAATATTGCTGAGCGTGGCGGTCGTCGTACTTTGCGGAAAATTCAAGCTTGATCGGAGTAGCCATCAACGAGTCTCCTGGACTGATGCCTACGACTTTAAGCAGCCGCACGTCATCCACAGGTCAACCCTTTGTGAAAAAAACGTCCCGTCTAACCCTAAAGAATTACAAAGTTTTACAGGGAAAAAAGCATGGCAGGAAGCCATCTTCGTCGAACAGCAGGGAATCTGCCCCAACGCAAGGGATCAGGGTTTGACGTGGCTCAATTCAACATGGAAACGGCAGCCGCTAGGCTCCATGGTGCTGAGGCTGACCACCCAGCCCTGGTTATCGCAGATCCGCTGCACCAGCGACAAACCCAGGCCCAGGCCATCGCCGCGTTTTTCATTGCCGCGCACAAAGGGCTCGAACATCGCTTCGCGCTTGTCCTCGGGGATGCCCACGCCGGTGTCTTCCACCACAAACCCCGTGGGTTCCAGGGTCAGGCGGATAAAGCCCTGCTCCGTGTAATGCAGGGCGTTGCGCAACAGGTTCCCCATCACCGCATGCAAAAAGGTGGCGTTGTAGCGGATATCGAGGGGGTTGCCCGGCTGGTAGAACAGCTCGATGCCCTTGCGCTCGATGGGTTCACGCCAAATCCCCAGCAAGTCCTCGGCGACCTGGGCCAGGGTGACTTGGGGTGACATGGTGGTGTCGTCATGCTGGGCGCGGGCGAGCATCAGGAAGGTCTGCACCAGTTCGCGCATTTCCTCGCAGGCCCGGGCGATGCGCTCGACCTGTTTGCGCCCCCGCGAATCGATGGCCGGGTTTTCCAGCAGCAGTTCGCAGGAGCTGGCCAGCACCATCAGTGGCGTCCGCAGTTCATGGCTGACATCACTGGTAAACAGGCGCTCACGGGTCAGCGCCTGGCGTAGGCGGCCCAGGGTGGCGTCGAAGGCCACTGCCAGCTCGCCCACTTCGTCGGCGGCATAGTCCGGGGCCAACGGCGGGGCCAGGCCCAGCAGTTGGTCACGATGACGCACCTGGCGCGCCAGGCGCACCACTGGGGCCATTACCTTGCGGGCCAGGACCCAGCCGAGGAATACCGCCAGCGCCAGGCTGAGGACAAACCCCACCAGCACCACCGCAAACAGCACACGCTCACGCTCTTCGAAATCGCTCTGGTCTTGCAGTAGGACATAACGCCGGCCGTCGACGATCTCAACCATGGCATGGTAGGACAGCGCTTCGCGAAACACTTCGTGAAAGCCCGCATCCAGATGCCGCAAGTCCTTGGGCAGCTCAAAATCGCCGCGCCCGCCGCTGAAGTAGAACAACTGGTCCGGCTCGGGCCGGTGGCGCCAGTCTTCGACACTGTCCATCAGCAGCAAGCGTTGCAAGTCGCCGCCCAGGCCCGCCGAAATCAGTTTTTCTTCCACCAGGTGCACCGTGGCGACGATGCCCATGGCAAAGGCCCCCGCCACCAGCGCGCTCATCAGCGCAAAGGCGATGATGATCCGCTGGGCAAGGCTTTGCTTAAACTCCATCACGGCCCTCGGCCAAGCGATAACCCACGCCATGCACGGTTTGCAGCAATGGTTTGGCAAATGGCTTGTCGATCACCTGGCGCAGTTGGTGGACATGGCTGCGCAGGCTGTCGCTGTCCGGGCAGTCATCGCCCCACAGGGCTTCTTCCAACACTTCGCGACGCAGGACGTGAGGGCTTTTCTGCATCAGCACGGCGAGCAATTTCAGGCCGACCGGGTTGAGCTTGAGCAAACGCCCTTCGCGGGTCACTTCCAGGGTATCGAGGTCGTAGGACAGATCGCCGACTTGCAGCTCACGCCGCCCGCCGCCCTGGGCCCGGCGCAGCACCGCTTCGATGCGTGCGGCCAACTCCGATAGGGCAAACGGCTTGAGCAGATAGTCGTCGGCACCCGACTTGAAACCTTGCAGGCGGTCGTCCAATTGATCGCGGGCGGTGAGCATGATCACCGGCGTATCGCGGCGCGCATCTTCACGCAGGCGTTTGCACAAGGTGTAGCCATCAATGCCGGGCAGCATGATATCGAGCACGATCAGGTCGTAATGCTCGGTGGCGGCCAGATGCAGGCCCGACAAACCGTCCTGCGCACAGTCCACGGTATAACCCTTGAGCCCCAGGTAATCCGCCAGGTTGGCCAGAATATCGCGGTTGTCTTCAACCAATAAAATTCGCATGGGCAGTGTCTCCGTACGCGGTAACGGCCGTGTTGGCTCGCGCAGCTTAAGGCCAAGTGTGCTCCACGACTAGGGCGCCGTAGCGAGTCTATAAGTTTTTTCAACCTATTGATGGGCTTCACGAGTTTTTCACTATCACTTCACCCGCCGCGCACAGAAAGACCATCACACTGATGCAGGGTTACTACACCCAGGCAAAAACCAGGCATTAAAAAACCCCGCCTGCATCGCTGCAGGCGGGGTTTCAGTACAGGGGTAAGGCTGGCTTACATCATGCCGCCCATGCCGCCCATACCACCCATGCCGCCCATGTCTGGCATGCCGCCGCTACCTTCAGCCTTCGGCTTTTCAGCAATGCCGACTTCGGTAGTCAGCAGCAGACCAGCGATCGAAGCTGCAGCTTGCAGAGCCGAACGGGTGACTTTGGTTGGGTCCAGAATACCCATTTCAACCATGTCGCCGTATTCGCTGGTTGCAGCGTTGTAACCGTAGTTACCTTTACCGTTCTTCACTTCGTTGACCACAACACTTGGCTCGTCGCCGCTGTTGGAAGCGATCTGGCGCAGTGGGGATTCAACGGCGCGACGCAGAACAGCGATACCGACGTTCTGGTCAGCGTTATCGCCTTTGAGGTCAACCAAGGCTTCCAGAGCACGGATCAGCGCAACGCCACCGCCAGGTACCACGCCTTCTTCAACGGCTGCACGGGTCGCGTGCAGGGCGTCTTCAACGCGGGCTTTCTTCTCTTTCATTTCAACTTCGGAACCAGCGCCAACCTTGATCACTGCAACGCCGCCGGACAGCTTGGCCAGACGCTCTTGCAGTTTTTCACGGTCGTAGTCCGAGGAGGTTTCAGCAACCTGGGCACGGATCTGGGTGATACGCGCCTGGATGTCCTGCTCAACGCCAGCACCGTCAACGATGATGGTGTTTTCCTTGGAGATGGTCACGCGCTTGGCGCTACCCAGGTTTTCCAGGGTGGCGCTTTCCAGGCTCAGGCCGATCTCTTCGGAGATTACGGTACCGCCAGTCAGGACTGCGATGTCCTGCAGCATGGCCTTGCGACGGTCGCCGAAGCCTGGAGCCTTGACGGCTGCGACTTTAACGATGCCACGCATGTTGTTCACAACCAGAGTCGCCAGGGCTTCGCCTTCAACGTCTTCGGAAACGATCAGCAGTGGGCGGCCGGCTTTGGCAACGGCTTCCAGCACTGGCAGCATTTCGCGGATGTTGGAGATCTTTTTGTCGACCAGCAGGATCAGCGGGCTTTCCAGCTCGGCAACCATGGTTTCTGGCTTGTTGACGAAGTACGGGGACAGGTAGCCACGGTCGAACTGCATGCCTTCTACAACCGACAGTTCGTTTTCCAGGCCAGTGCCTTCTTCAACGGTGATCACGCCTTCTTTACCGACTTTTTCCATGGCTTCGGCAATGATGTCGCCGATGGAGCTGTCGGAGTTGGCGGAGATGGTGCCTACCTGAGCGATAGCCTTGGTGTCAGCGCATGGCTTGGACAGGTTTTTCAGCTCGGCAACAACGGCGATGGTCGCCTTGTCGATACCGCGCTTGAGGTCCATCGGGTTCATGCCGGCAGCGACGGCTTTCAGGCCTTCGTTGACGATCGACTGAGCCAGAACGGTGGCGGTGGTAGTACCGTCGCCTGCGTCATCGTTGGCACGGGAGGCAACGTCTTTGACCAGCTGCGCGCCCATGTTTTCGAAACGGTCTTCCAGTTCGATTTCTTTTGCTACGGAAACGCCGTCCTTGGTGATGGTCGGAGCGCCGAAGCTCTTCTCGATGATCACGTTACGGCCTTTCGGGCCCAGGGTCGCTTTTACTGCGTCAGCCAGGATGTTGACACCGGTGAGCATTTTCTTACGGGCGGAATCGCCGAATTTAACTTCTTTAGCAGCCATGATCGATATTCCTTAAATACTTTGTAGTAACGGGAAAATGAGCGGGGAATCAGTCTTCCAGAACAGCGAGAATCTCGTTCTCAGCCATAACCAGCAGGTCTTCGCCGTCAACTTTCACAGTGTTGCTGCCGGAGTAAGGACCGAATACAACCTTGTCACCGACTTTAACGGCCAGCGCACGCACGTCACCATTTTCCAGAGTCTTGCCTGGGCCTGCAGCGACGATCACACCGTGGTTGGCTTTTTCAGCAGCCGAACCTGGCAGAACGATACCGCCAGCGGTTTTCTTTTCTTCTTCGCTGCGACGGATAACGACGCGGTCGTGCAGAGGACGAAGCTTGCTCATTGTCGATCTCTCCTAATTGTAAGTTTCATCGGCCGGTATCAGTACCGGCTGGTGGTATTCCGGCGGGGCCGGTCGCGGTTCGCCAGGCGAAACGCGGAAGTCTGTCTGGTGTCGCCACCAGAAACCTTGCGGTGACCGTTACATAAGGGCGTATATGCTTATTACAAGGGCCACAGGTGAAAATTTTTGTGTCAGCAGGGCACCCGAAGGCACCCTGCCTGACATGGCGTTACTTGGAGTCGCGGTGCTCGAACTCGCCTTCGATCACATCACCTTCACGCCCCAGCGGCTGGCGAGGTGCCGGGCCGCCACGTGGCTGCAGGTCGTCGGCAAAGGCGCGCTGGCGCACCGCCGCTTCTTCGGCACGCTGGCGCAACTTGCCTGCCAGCAACCGACGAGTGAATGGCAGCAGCAGAATCAAACCCAGCACATCGCTGACAAAACCCGGCACGATCAGCAGGCCACCGGCCAAGGCCATCATCAGGCCTTCAAGCATGGTCTGGGCCGGCAGTTCGCCGCGATTCAGGCTTTCACGGGCACGCAGTGCGGTGGCCAGGCCGGCGATGCGCAGCACGAACACGCCGAGCATCGAGCCGAGAATGATCAGCAGCAGCGCCGGGAAAAACCCGATAGCCCCGCTGACCTTGACGAATACGAACAGCTCCAGCACCGGAAACAGCAGAAAGAGCAATAAAAAAGGGCGCATCAAATGGTTCCTCAACGCAAGAATGCCTTGCTACTAGACCTTAGATGACGTCGCCCTTTCGTGAATTCAAGCTTGGGTGGTGGATTTTTTCGGCCATTGCTCGGCGTGAGCCAGGAAAACCAAGGCTTCGCGCACTTGTGTCGGCGTATTGCAAGTAGCCGCAAACGGCAACCAGTGCAAGCACTGGCCGATGCGCAGGTGCATGCCTTCACTATCGATACCCGCCAACTGCGCGGGCTCGGAGGTCGGCAGGCCGGCCAACTCGACATAGTGGGCAATGGCTTTGGTGTGATCGCTGTTCATGTGCTCGATCATGCTCAACTCGGCCTTGCCGGCAAACGGGTTGGCCAGGGTCAGTTGGTCGACCCAATGGATCGCGCCGAAACCGCCGATATAGCGATGACGCACCGGCTTGAGCACCCAGAAATCAAAGTCATGGGCTTTATGGTAGTTAGCCGAGTCGGGGAAATACCGGTAGTAACGCTCGGCGGCGGCGGCGATGGCCACCTCGTCCTCGAGTTTTTCGGCTTCAGCCAGGTAAGTCAGGCGGCCCACGGCCTGCACATCATCAGCCTCACGCTCGCCTACCAGCAACGAGCATTTCGGATCTTTTTGCAGGTTATGGGTGTGCTGGGCGATACGGCTGATCAGGATCAACGGCCGGCCCTCTGCGTCCAGGCAATAAGGCACTACCGAACCAAAGGGAAAACCGGGCATGGCCTTGGAGTGCGTGGCGAGCGCCCCACGGTATTCCTTGAGCAGTAGTTCTCGGGCATTCTTGGCAACGTGGACGCTCAACTTATGACTCCTTCGATAAGATCCGTCACAAAACGGACTTGGACAACCGCTTAAATCTGCTCACAGGACATGCGAATGCATCTCAACGACAAAGTAATCATTATCACCGGCGGTTGCCAGGGTTTGGGCCGCTCCATGGCCGAGTATTTTGCAAGCAAAGGTGCCCACCTGGCGCTGGTGGACCTCAATCAGGAAAAGCTCGATGCCGCAGTGGCTGCATGCCAGTCCCATGGCGTCACCGCACGCAGCTATCTATGCAACGTGGCGGATGAAGAACAGGTGACCCATACCGTGGCACGGATCGCCGATGACTTTGGCGCGATCCATGGTTTGATCAACAACGCCGGGATCCTGCGCGATGGCTTGCTGCTCAAGGTCAAGGACGGCGAGATGACCAAGATGAGCCTGGCCCAGTGGCAGGCGGTGATCGACGTCAATCTGACCGGCGTGTTCCTCTGCACCCGTGAAGTGGCGGCGAAGATGGTGGAGCTGAAAAACCAGGGCGCCATTATCAACATCTCGTCCATCTCCCGCGCGGGCAATGTGGGCCAGACCAACTATTCGGCGGCCAAGGCCGGCGTGGCCGCAGCAACGGTGACCTGGGCCAGGGAGCTGGCGCGTTATGGCATACGTGTGGCGGGGATTGCGCCGGGCTTTATCGAGACCGAAATGACCCTGGGCATGAAGCCCGAAGCATTGGAGAAGATGACGTCGGGGATTCCGCTCAAGCGCATGGGCCGGCCGCAAGAGATCGCCCACTCGGCGGCCTATATCTTCGAGAACGACTACTACACCGGGCGCATCCTGGAGCTGGATGGCGGGTTGCGCCTGTAACACCACTGAAAAACAAATCAGGGGGGGCGCTACGCGCCCCAACGCGGGCGATGCGGCGTTCCGACAAGCCGGCTCGCCACAAAAGCACGATCACACCCAGGCAGGCTTACCAGGTCACGCCAAACCCTGCGGTGTAGCGGGTCTTGCTCAGGTCGCTGTCCGAACCGCCGCTGATGATGTCGCGCTCGGCCTTGAGGTTGAGCGAGGCCCATTCGGTGACTTTGTAGCGCAGGCCCATTTCGGCATCGAGCGCGTAGTCGGCGGGGCCGGCCAGGGGCTTGCCCACTTCACCGTTGGTGAAGAACTCCACGGTCTTGCCGATCAGATAGCGGTTGTAGTCCCACTTCATCGCCAGGGAATAGAAGTTGTCCTTGCCGCCATCCTGGTACTCGTAGTCAGTACGGTTGAGCAATGACCCCAGGGAGAAAGCCCCCAGTTCATCATCCCAGAACTGATAACCCGGACCGGTACCGACGGTGCGCTGGCGACGCAGGTCTTCGACCTTGTCGTGCTTGTAGGTCAGGCGCCCCTGCCAGAACCACTGGTCGGTGATAAAGCGGTCCAGCGCGTACTCGGCGCTCCAGTTATCGGTGGTGACCACATCGTTCTGGAATTCGCGGTTGTATTCGCCTTCTGCAATATGGCGCCACTTGCCGTGACGGGCAGTGGTCTTGAAGTCGATGTCATAGTCGTCGGTGTCTTTTTCCGCACGCTTGTAGTCCAGCGCCACGTCGACATTGCCCTTCCACACCAGGTCCTCGATCACAGGCTTGGGCTTGATGATCTGCTGGATACTGGCCAACTCCACCGTCTTCGGTGTTTCGCCGTTGGCCAGGACCACCTTGCCGTCCTCGGCCGGATGCAGGGACTTGGCCTTCTCGCCGATATAGGCATCCTGCTTGACCAGCAACTCCTGGTCGCTTTCCAGGGTTTTCACCTGTTTCCAGTCCACCGGGATCGCGCCCGCGTATTCGGTCTGGATCAGCAGCTTGCCGCCATCGAAAACCTTGATCTTGCCGGTCAGGCGATCACCGTTTTTCAACCAGACCGTATCGGCCAGCACAGGGGTAGAAGCAGTAAAGACAGCGAGGCACAGCAGGGTTCTGGACAACATAAGCGGTTACGGGGCTCAAGTTTGGCGAAAAAGGAGGCATTATCGGCGTAGCTGAAGTCTTAGCAAGGACTGACTCAAGGTTTTGTATTGAGTTCAATTCTCAACGGCATCTTTACAGACGTTTCTTACATATCCACGACTATTTTCAACTGAGCCGCCAGAACAGTGAACGAGCCCGCTGACACCCCGCAAAACCCGGCCGAAATGCGCCGAACTGCGCTGTACCTGACCTTGGCCCAAGTGCCCGAAGGCTGCGTGGTCAGCTACGGCGAACTGGCCCACCTGGCTGGCCTGGGGCGGGCCGCACGCTTCGTGGGCCGTACGTTGAGCCAACTTCCCGAGGGTTCGAAGTTGCCCTGGCACCGGGTGGTCGCCGCCGGCGGTCGGATAAGTCTGCCGGTGGGCAGCGTCTCGGGCGATGAACAACGTGCGCGTTTACGCAGTGAAGGTGTCAGTATCCTGAACAATCGCGTTGATATTCAGCGTCATGGCTGGCGCCCGGTAGAGCACAGCGGTTAGAGTGCGCGCTTTGTTTCCGTAAATCTGAGGCAGACTCCAGCCCATGCCCCGTAAAACCTGGCGCGCCGCGCTCGCTGCCTATGCCAGCCCCTCGACATTAGTGCTGTTACTGCTCGGCTTTGCCGCCGGCCTGCCTTACATGTTGGTGTTCTCGACGCTCTCGGTCTGGTTGCGCGAAGCCGGTGTGGCACGCGAGACCATCGGCTATGCGAGCCTGATCGGCCTGGCGTATGCGTTCAAGTGGGTCTGGTCACCGCTGCTGGACCAATGGCGCCTGCCGCTGTTGGGTAAGCTGGGACGTCGTCGTTCCTGGCTGGTGCTGTCCCAATCCCTGGTGATTCTCGGCTTGATCGGCATGGGCTTCTGCGACCCGCAGAAACACCTGTCCTGGCTGATCGCCATTGCCGTTATCGTCGCATTTGCCTCCGCAACCCAAGACATCGCGGTGGACGCCTATCGCCTGGAAATCGCCGACGACAGCCGCCAGGCCGCCCTGGCCGCCAGCTATATGTCCGGCTATCGCATCGCCGCCCTGCTGGCCACGGCGGGCGCGCTGTTCTTTGCCGAAGGCTTTGGCTCCACGGGGTTCAACTACAAGCATTCGGCGTGGACCGGCACCTACGTGCTGTTCGGCGTGCTGATGATCCCGGCCCTGCTCACCAGCTTTTTCATGCGTGAACCCGATGTGCCCCTGCGCACCCAGTTGCAGGCCGGGCGCTATACGTTTGCCCACCAATTGATGTCGGTATTTGTGCTGATCATCTTGTTGGTGTCGGTACCGGCGATGTTCACCCAGTTGTACAACACCGACTTCGCCAGCGTGCTGTTCGAAGGCGTGAGCCTGCTCGACCTGTTGCTGGAAGACCGCGCCTTCCTGCGCGCCATCCTCTATATCACCCTCACCGCCCTGTGCCTCTCGGCCATGGGCCGCCGGGGTCTGGCGCCTGTGCTGACGCCGGTCAACGACTTTATCCTGCGCTACCGCTGGCAGGCCTTGCTGCTGTTGGGGCTGATCGCCACCTACCGGATGTCGGACACGGTGATGGGCGTGATGGCCAACGTGTTCTATATCGACCAGGGGTTCACCAAGGACCAGATCGCCAGCGTCAGCAAGATCTTCGGCCTGATCATGACCCTGGTCGGCGCCGGCATGGGCGGCCTGTTGATCGTGCGGTTCGGCATCCTGCCGATCCTGTTTATCGGCGGCATCACCTCGGCCGGCACCAACCTGCTGTTCCTGATGCTCGCCGACATGGGCGCCGACCTGCAGATGCTGATCTTCACCATCTCCCTGGACAACTTCAGCTCAGGCCTGGCGACCTCGGCATTCGTCGCCTATCTGTCGAGCCTGACCAACCTGAAGTTCTCCGCCACCCAGTACGCCCTGCTCAGCTCGATCATGTTGCTGTTGCCACGGCTGATCGGCGGCTACTCGGGGGTCATGGTGGAAAAGTTCGGCTATCACAACTTCTTCCTGATCACCGCACTGCTCGGCGTGCCAACGCTGCTGCTGATTGCCTTGCACTGGTACCAGGAAAGCCGGCGGATCCGCTTGAATCCCCCCGAAGAAGGCTGACACCTGCAGGGCCGGGCTTGTGTGGGAACGGGCTTGCCCGCGATAGCATCACTGCGGTTTGCCTGACACACCGAGGCGCCTGCATCGCGGGCAAGCCCGCTCCCACATTGACGCCGGCGCCCCACAGAAATCCCGTCACCACCTGATGCCTGTACTCTGGCGGCGACCGCCCGTACAATCCCAGGTCACTTCAAGTCCAAGCAACCGACAACGGCCTACCATGCGCACCAGTCAATATTTGCTCGCCACACAGAAAGAAACGCCTTCCGACGCGGTCGTGATCAGCCACCAGCTGATGCTGCGCGCCGGCATGATCCGCAAACTGGCCTCCGGCCTGTACACCTGGCTGCCCATGGGCTTGAAGGTGATGCGCAAGGTCGAAGCGATCGTTCGCGAAGAAATGAACGCCGCCGGCTCTCTGGAAGTATTGATGCCGAGCACTCAGCCGGCTGAACTGTGGCAGGAATCCGGGCGCTGGGAAGAGTACGGTCCGGAATTGCTGCGCTTCAAGGATCGTCATGGCCGCGACTTCTGCGCAGGCCCGACCCATGAAGAAGTGATCACCGACCTGATGCGCAACGAGTTGAGCAGCTACAAACAACTGCCCCTCAACCTGTATCAGATCCAGACCAAGTTCCGTGACGAAATCCGCCCACGCTTCGGCTTGATGCGTGGCCGCGAATTCATCATGAAGGACGCCTATTCGTTCCACGCCGACCAGCCTTCGCTGCAAGTCACCTATGACCGCATGCACCAGGCCTATTGCAACGTGTTCACCCGCCTGGGCCTGAAGTTCCGCCCAGTGGAGGCAGATAACGGCTCGATCGGCGGCGCGGGCTCCCACGAGTTCCACGTACTGGCAGAATCGGGCGAAGACGACATCGTCTTCAGCGACGGCTCCGACTACGCAGCCAACATCGAGAAAGCCGAAGCCGTGCCACGGGAAACGTCCCGTCCGGCGCCGGCTGAAGAGCTGCGCCTGGTCGATACCCCAGACACCAAGACCATCGCGGCCCTGGTCGAGAAATTCAATCTGCCGATTGAAAAGACCATCAAGACCCTGATCGTGCATGCCGAAGAAGAAGGCAAGCTGATCGCCCTGGTTATCCGTGGCGACCACGAACTCAACGAAATCAAGGCGGCCCAGCAACCTGGCGTGGCCAGCCCGCTGGTCATGGCCTCGGACGCCGAACTGCGTGACGCCATTGGCGCCGGCGCTGGTTCCCTGGGCCCGCTGAACCTGCCACTGCCGATCATCATCGACCGTTCGGTCGAGCTGATGAGCGACTTCGGCATCGGTGCCAATATCGACGACAAGCACTACTTTGGCGTCAACTGGGAACGTGACCTGCCGGTGCCTACCGTGGCCGACCTGCGCAACGTGGTTGCCGGTGATCCAAGCCCGGATGGCAAGGGCACCCTGGAAATCAAGCGCGGTATCGAAGTGGGGCACATCTTCCAGCTGGGCAACAAGTACAGCAAGGCGATGAAGTGCGAAGTACTGGGCGAAAACGGCAAGCCGGTAACCCTGGAAATGGGTTGCTACGGCATTGGTGTTTCCCGCGTGGTGGCGGCTGCCATCGAGCAGAGCCACGACGACAAAGGCATCATCTGGAGCGACACTTTGGCGCCGTTCCAGATCGCCCTGGTACCCCTGCGCTACGAAACCGAGCAAGTTCGCGAAGCCACCGACAAGCTGTATGCCGAACTGACGGCCGCTGGCTTCGATGTACTGCTGGACGATCGCGACAAGAAGACCAGCCCGGGCATCAAGTTTGCCGACATGGAACTGATTGGCATCCCTCACCGGATCGTGGTCAGTGACCGCGGCCTGGCCGATGGCAATCTGGAATACAAGAGCCGGACCGAAGCCCAAGCCCAACCGTTGCCGGTGGCTGACGTGCTGCCCTTCCTTCAGGCGCGTATTCGTCGCTGAAAACCAGATCAAGAGAAGTCATGTTCAAGCGAAACACCAAAGCCCTGGGGGGCGCCGCCTTGTGCGGCGCCCTGCTGGTCAGCGGCTGTGCCAATCAGATGTCGCAGCGTAGCGAGCACGAGGAACGGATCGAGCGCAAATTGCTCGACCACAGCCTGCAGATTGATGTGGGCGAACCCAAAGTACTCGAGTTGCCGCAACGCCGCGTGCGCATTCATGAGCAGCGGACTTTCGAAGTCACTGAATTTGAAGTCACGCGTCACTATGATCGCTACACGCCCTACCAGCCCTGGCGCGAACTCTACGAGATCCCGCTGGGTGCCGTGGCAGTGGTGGCGGGCGCCGGGGCCAATGTGGCGAACATCTTTGCCCTGGGCAACCTGCCAGACAGCATGACCCATGACTGGATCAGCTACGGCGTGGCCGGGCTCAACCCGTTCATGAACGTGCAGTCCCATGGCCGGGCGCAACAGAACCTGGCGGGCATCGATGAAGTCCAGCGTGACCGACGCCTGGAATACACCAGCCTGCCGTGGAGCGAGCGACCGGTGCAGGTAAAAGCCGGCAAGCAGACCCACGAGATGACCACCGACCGCAACGGCGTCCTGCGCCTGAACCTGTTGGACAGCCCGTTTGCCGAGCAGGACCTGAGCAAGGTCCGCACCTTGCGGATCAGCATTGAAGATGCCCAGGACGATGTGCATTCGGACTCATCCCTGGCCATCAGCACCACCCTGCGTGGCAAGCTGCTGGAAGCACACGCCTTGATCTACGACGACCTGGAGGATGACGAAGTCAACCAATGGGTCCATCGGGTCAAGCGCTTGTCGGAACTGGGCCTGGAAGAAGAAGCCAGCGAACTGGAACAGAGCCTGATTGAACTGACACGCAATGATCCTGAATTGCAGCAGGAATTTCTCAAGGCCCTGACCAAGGACGGCGGCCGACTGGTGGCCGACCCCGGCACCCGCTGACCCCCTGTAGGAGCCGGCTTGCCGGCTCCTACAGGGACAGCTCTAGCTGTTCATTTCCTACGCTCAAATCGAGCAGCCGCACACCAATCCCCAGCAAGCGCACCGGTTTTGCGCCGCGATTGAACGCCTGGGTCAGCAACTGCCGATAGCTCTCCAGATCCCGCCCCGCCCCCGCCTGCTCCAGGGTGGTTTGGGTAAAGTCATGGAACTTCACTTTGACAAAGGGTTTGCCCGGCCGATAACTGCTGTCGATACGCTGTATGCGCCCGGCCAGGGTTTCCATCAGTTCCGGTAGCTTTTCCAGGCAACTGGGCAGGTCCGGCAGGTCGACATCGTAGGTGTTCTCCACGCTGATCGATTGCCGGCGACTGTCGTTATGCACCGCGCGATCATCAATCCCACGCGCCAAACTCCATAACCGCTCACCAAAGCTGCCGAATTCGCGCACCAGCGCCAGCTTGTTCCACTCGCGCAATTGCAGGCAATCCTCGATCCCCAGGCGTGCCAGCTTGTCGGCGGTGACCTTGCCGACGCCATGCAACTTGCTCACCGGCAGCTGCGATACGAAGTCTTCCACCTGGTCCGGGGTGATCACAAACAGCCCATTGGGCTTTTTCCAGTCGCTGGCGATCTTGGCCAGAAACTTGTTGGGAGCCACTCCCGCAGAAACCGTGATGTGCAACTGATTGGAAACGCGCCGACGGATATCCTGGGCGATGCGCGTGGCGCTGCCGCCAAAGTGCGCGCAATCGGAAACATCCAGGTAAGCCTCGTCCAGGGACAACGGCTCGATCATGTCGGTGTAGTCACGGAAAATCGTGTGGATTTCCTTGGACGCTTCTTTATAGGCGTCCATGCGCGGCTTGACGATGGTCAGGTCAGGGCAGAGCTTCAACGCATGGCGCGACGACATCGCCGAACGCACGCCGTAGGCCCGGGCCTCGTAGTTGCAGGTAGCGATCACCCCGCGCCGATCAGCCGAGCCCCCTACCGCCAGCGGCTTTTGCGCCAGGCTCGGGTTATCCCGCATTTCGATGGCAGCGTAGAAACAATCACAGTCGACATGGATGATTTTGCGCTGCGTCATATAAAGGGAGGCGTGATCGGGACATAAAGTAGACGGATCGCCAGTATCGCATTCACACCTGTATATAGCACCAGTACTTTGAATCATCTGACAAAGCAGTCGGAAAAAACCTTGATGAATTCATTTTCTCAATCGAAAGGCTCCCCTCAATAGAGCTGGAAGCCACGGCCAGACTGGCCCCAAACCCTTCCAGCGGCCCTCTTGGAGAGCTAAGCGATTGAAGCACAAGCGCTTTTCTTTAAATCAGCGGTTGACACACCGTCATTCCTCTGTAGAATGCCGACACACAGACGCGGGATGGAGCAGTCTGGTAGCTCGTCGGGCTCATAACCCGAAGGTCGTCGGTTCAAATCCGGCTCCCGCAACCAAACATCAAAAAAGGCT
>NZ_MIFU01000035.1:0-364 GCF_001855215.1 Pseudomonas sp. 06C 126
ACCTGTATCGCCAGCCGAAGCTGGCGGCTGCCGCGCCAGGCCTATAAACAGCCTGTTGTGATTGTGGCTTTGCCAGCGGGCTTACTGTGGCAAGCAGGCTTGTTGTGGCGAGCGGGCTTACCCCGCGCTGGGCTGCAAAGCAGCCCCCATTGCGTCACTGAGCTAGGTCAGATAGACCGCGAAGGCAGGTTTTGGGGCTGCTTCGCAGCCCAGCGCGGGGCAAGCCCGCTCGCCACAACAAGCCTGCTTGTCACAACCAACCCGTCAAGCAGGCAACCGCTGCGACTCAACCCGATCCCGGCCCGCTTGCTTGGCGGCGTACACCGCCGAATCCGCGCGCAACAACAAGCCATCCACACCGTCA
>NZ_MIFU01000036.1:0-364 GCF_001855215.1 Pseudomonas sp. 06C 126
GGACGTGCGGATGACCAGATCAGGGTCGGGTTGCCCCGAGGTGTAGAGGTTCTCCGAAATGCCCTCAACGCTCACCGCGTCGATAAGCTCCTCGGCGGTCGCACCGTTGGCGAGTTCCTTGCTCAGCAGCGCCCGCACCGCGTCGACAATCTCGCGACGCCCGCCGTAGCCGACTGCCACGTTCACATGGAACTGCGCGGTGGCCGGCGTGGATTCCACGGCCTCGCGCAGCCGGCGCGCCGGTTCATCGCCGAGCAGCTCCAAGTCGCCGACGGTGCGCACACTCCAGCGGTTGGCCGGGGCACAGATCTCTTCGACGACGTCGGTGATGATCTCGATCAGCGCCGCCAGCTCGTCGGCGTCG
>NZ_MIFU01000037.1:0-363 GCF_001855215.1 Pseudomonas sp. 06C 126
CGCCTACGTCTACGACCTCAACGGCCACCTGCAGGAAAAAACCGAGTTCGGCGACGATGACCGTCAGCTGATTACCGCCTACCAGCGCGATAACGCCGGCCGCCTCATCCGAAAAACCCTGCCCGATGGCAGCACGGTGGATTACACCTACGACCGCCTCGGCAATCTCCTAAGCGTCGACGACGGCCACTGGCCGCTGCACTACGAATACGACAGCCAAAACCGCCTGACCGCCGAACATCAAGGCTGGGGCACCTTGCGTTACGGCTACGACAACTGCGGCCAACTCGACCACCTGCGCCTGCCCGACAACAACCACCTGACCTTCAACCACGACAAGGGCGGCCACCTCGCCACCGTTGA
>NZ_MIFU01000038.1:0-359 GCF_001855215.1 Pseudomonas sp. 06C 126
TGGGTGCCCTGCGGCTTGTCCAGCAGCTCAATGCACAAAAACTGTGGCGAGCGGGCTTGCCCCGCGCTGGGCTGCGCAGCAGCCCTAAAACCCAGCGCTATGGTGTATCTGCCACACCGCATTTGACCTACTAGGGCTGCTTTGCAGCCCAGCGCGGGGCAAGCCCGCTCGCCACGGCGGCCCTATGCGACCGCAAAGCCAGGGTTTATCGCTCGAACGACAGAAACCAACGCTCAGCCAACGCCTTGCCAATCAACCCGCGGTGTATGTCTACCACCGCCTGGGTGCCCTGCGGCTTGTCCAGCAGCTCAATGCACAAAAACTGTGGCGAGCGGGCTTGCCCCGCGCTGGGCTGCGCA
>NZ_MIFU01000039.1:0-358 GCF_001855215.1 Pseudomonas sp. 06C 126
GCCTGGAGTGGGGCTGCTACGCAGCCCAGCGCGGGGGAAGCCCGCTCGCCACCACAAGCGCGCTGGCCGCAAGAAATCTACAGTCCAAGAAAACTGCTGCGCTGCAGCCCCCCAAACTCCCGACCTGCCGCCGCCCTCCCAGTGGCGAGCGGGCTTGCCCCGCGCTGGGGGGCGAAGCCGCCCCAAAACCTGCTGGCTCGGTATGTCTGAAACAACTGCGGTGCCTGGGGTGGGGCTGCTACGCAGCCCAGCGCGGGGCAAGCCCGCTCGCCACCACAAGCGCGCTGGCCGCAAGAAATCTACAGTCCAAGAAAACTGCTGTGCTGCAGCCCCCCAAACTCCCGACGTGCCACCGCCC
>NZ_MIFU01000040.1:0-357 GCF_001855215.1 Pseudomonas sp. 06C 126
GGCCAGACCTTGAACCTGTAAATTGGTGGAGCTAAACGGGATCGAACCGTTGACCTCTTGCATGCCATGCAAGCGCTCTCCCAGCTGAGCTATAGCCCCGGATTTTTCGTCTCGCGACGCAGCAGACCTTGCGAGCTGCTTGTTGAAACTGGCGTCCCCTAGGGGACTCGAACCCCTGTTACCGCCGTGAAAGGGCGGTGTCCTAGGCCACTAGACGAAGGGGACAAAACCTTCTGTACAACTGATCAGAGCTGAGTTCTGATCGATTCAAGGACGGTGTGGCCAGACCTTGAACCTGTAAATTGGTGGAGCTAAACGGGATCGAACCGTTGACCTCTTGCATGCCATGCAAGCGCT
>NZ_MIFU01000041.1:0-356 GCF_001855215.1 Pseudomonas sp. 06C 126
TGATTACTGCGCGTTAGTGTCAAAAGCCTCGACAATTTTTTGGCCGTCTCCTTGGCAGGGTGCGGCCTTTTTTTTGCCTGTGGCGAGCGGGCTTGTCGGAACGCCGCATCGCCCGCGCTGGGCTGCGAAGCAGCCCCAATAAGACGAATGCGTTGTACCAGATACACCGCAGCGGCTGGTTTTGGGGCTGCTTTGCAGCCCAGCGCGGGCGATGCGGCGTTCCGACAAGCCCGCTCGCCACAGAGCACTAGCTGCTTGGGCTTGTCGGTTGGATACACCACAAAATAAATGTGGGAGCTGGCTTGCCTGCGATGACGGTGTGTCAGCTGCCCGTGCATTGCCTGAACCACCGCCAT
>NZ_MIFU01000042.1:0-354 GCF_001855215.1 Pseudomonas sp. 06C 126
GCGAAAAACGTCAACGATAACGCGCAGAACCAGGTTAACCGCGTCGTCTGGGGGTTCTTCGCGAGCAAGCTCGCTCCTACAGGTGATTGGTGGCTAGAAGTCGTAGCGACCGTCACCACCCAAAAAGCGGCTCGCTGATCTTTGTAGGAGCGAGCTTGCTCGCGAAAAACGTCAACGATAACGCGCAGAACCAGGTTAACCGCGTCGTCTGGGCGTTCTTCGCGAGCAAGCTCGCTCCTACAGGTGACTGGTGGCTAGAAGTCGTAGCGACCGTCACCACCCAAAAAGCGGCTCGCTGCTTTTGTAGGAGCGAGCTTGCTCGCGAAAAACGTCAACGATAACGCGCAGAACCAG
>NZ_MIFU01000043.1:0-349 GCF_001855215.1 Pseudomonas sp. 06C 126
GCTGTCGGTGGCAGTCACCGTGAACGACTCGCTGATGCTGTTAGTGCCTGCGCCGGTTGGGTGGCTGTCAGTGCCGTTGAGGGTGTAGCTGTAGCTGATTACACCGGTGCTAGCGTTGTAGCCGGTGATGGTCAGGGTGTTGCCGAAGCCAGTAGGTTCCGATTGCGGAAAAGTCGCGGCGACGCCATTGGTGACGACGCTGATACCTCCCACAGTCAAATTTTTCAGGCCATCCAGTGCGGTCACGGTGAAGGTGCCGGATTGGGTCAAAGCAGGCCCATCGATAGCGCTGCCCAGCGGCAGGTTTTTCTCGTAGACGGTGACTTCCCCGCCGTTCACTTCAAGACCA
>NZ_MIFU01000044.1:0-340 GCF_001855215.1 Pseudomonas sp. 06C 126
GCCTGCGTCGACCGCCGCGCGCGAAGCGCCGACTGCCGCGCCCAGCTTGTCGGCCAGGGCGTACAGGTGCTTGAAGTTGTCACCGTTCTGCATGCCACGCCCGCCGGAAACGACGATCTTGGCAGCGGTCAGCTCAGGACGGTCCGACTTGGCCAGTTCTTCGCCAACAAAGCTGGAAGTGCCAGCATCGTGGGCAGCAGCAACTGCTTCAACGGCAGCCGAACCACCTTCGGCGGCAACTGGGTCGAAACCGGTGGCACGCACGGTGATGACTTTGACGGCAGCAGTCGATTGCACGGTGGCAATGGCGTTACCGGCGTAGATCGGGCGCTTGAAGGTG
>NZ_MIFU01000045.1:0-132597 GCF_001855215.1 Pseudomonas sp. 06C 126
TGTGGGAGCTTCACCATGTTGAACACCCTTCTTCCGATTCTCCTGTTTGCAGCCCTGGGCCTCGCTGTCCTCGGCGCTCTGCGCCGGGTGAACATGTGGCGCCGTGGCCGTGCGGCCAAGGTCGACCTACTGGGCGGCCTGCTGGCCATGCCCAAGCGCTACATGGTCGACCTGCACCACGTGGTTGCCCGCGACAAATACATCGCCAATACCCACGTGGCCACGGCCCTGGGCTTTGTGTTGTCGGCGTTGCTGGCGATTCTGGTGCACGGTTTCGGCCTGCACAATCGCATCCTCGGCTACGCCTTGCTGCTGGCCTCGGTGCTGATGTTTGTCGGCGCCACCTTCGTCTACCTGCGCCGGCGCAACCCACCCGCGCGCCTGTCCAAAGGCCCGTGGATGCGCCTGCCGAAAAGCCTGATGGCGTTCTCGGTAAGTTTCTTCCTGGTGACCTTGCCGGTGGCCGGGATCCTGCCTGCCGACTTCGGTGGCTGGCTGCTGGCCGCGCTGCTCGGTGTGGGTGTGCTGTGGGGCGTGTCGGAGATGTTCTTCGGCATGACCTGGGGTGGGCCGATGAAGCATGCGTTTGCCGGTGCCCTGCACCTGGCCTGGCACCGCCGCGCCGAACGTTTTGGGGGTGGCCGTTCCACCGGCTTGAAGCCGTTGGACCTGAGTGACAAAAGCGCGCCCCTGGGCGTGGAAAAACCCAAGGACTTCACCTGGAACCAACTGCTCGGTTTCGACGCCTGCGTGCAGTGCGGCAAGTGCGAAGCCGCGTGCCCTGCATTCGCCGCCGGCCAGCCGCTGAACCCGAAAAAACTGATCCAGGACATGGTGGTCGGCCTGGCCGGTGGCACCGATGCCAAGTTCGCCGGCAGCCCGTATCCGGGCAAGGCCATTGGCGAGCACAGCGGCAACCCGCACCAACCGATCGTCAACGGCCTGGTGGACGCCGAGACCTTGTGGTCGTGCACCACCTGCCGTGCCTGCGTCGAAGAATGCCCGATGATGATCGAGCACGTGGATGCCATCGTCGATATGCGCCGCCACTTGACCCTGGAAAAAGGCGCGACGCCGAACAAGGGCGCCGAAGTCCTGGAGAACCTGATCGCCACCGACAACCCTGGCGGTTTTGCCCCGGGCGGGCGGATGAACTGGGCGGCGGACTTGAACCTGCCGCTGCTCGGCGACAAGAAGACAACTGACGTACTGTTCTGGGTTGGCGATGGTGCCTTCGACATGCGTAACCAGCGGACCTTGCGCGCCTTCGTCAAAGTGCTGAAGGCAGCCAAGGTCGATTTCGCCGTGCTGGGCCTGGAAGAGCGCGACAGTGGCGACGTGGCCCGGCGCCTGGGGGATGAGGCGACTTTCCAGCTGCTGGCCGCACGCAATATCCAGACCCTGGCCAAGTACAGTTTCCAGCGCATCGTGACCTGTGACCCGCACAGTTTCCACGTGCTGAAAAACGAATATGGCGCCTTCGACGGCCATTACCTGGTGCAGCACCACAGCACCTACATGGCCGAGCTGATCGACGCCGGCGCGCTGAACCTGGGCCAGCACAAAGGCAACAGCGTGACCTATCACGACCCGTGCTACCTGGGCCGTTACAACGGCGAGTACGAGGCACCGCGCCAAGTGCTGCGGGCGCTGGGGATCGAGGTCAAGGAGATGCAGCGTTCGGGCTTCCGTTCCCGTTGCTGTGGCGGCGGGGGCGGCGCGCCGATCACCGATATTCCCGGCAAGCAGCGCATCCCCGACATGCGCATGGAAGACATCCGCGAGACCGGCGCCGAGCTGGTGGCCGTCGGTTGTCCACAGTGCACGGCGATGCTCGAAGGGGTGGTCGAGCCACGCCCCCTGATCAAAGACATTGCCGAACTGGTGGCGGATGCCCTGCTCGAAGAGCCTGCACCGGCCAAGACCCCGAATTTGCGTGAACCTGCGGAGGTGCATTGATGAGCGACATTATCCGCCGCGACCCACGGGCCGAATGGATCGCCCGCAACCGCCTGCACCCGCTGCATGCGGCAATGCAACCGGAGCAGCACAGTTGGATGGGGCCTAACGGCATCATCCGCAAGAATGTGCACGGCATGGGTTTTATCGGCCCCAACGGCATCAAGCGTATCGACCGCAGCGGCGCCCAGCAGGGTGGCGCCACCAAGCGCACGGCAGCGGTGCAAGTGCAGTTGCCGCTGCACCAGGTGCCAGCCCCGGCGTTCTACATCAACGTGGTGCCGGATATGGTCGGCGGCCGCCTGAGCAGCCACGACCGCGACTTGCTGGGCCTGGCGCGGCAACTCGCCGGCAGCGACGGCGCGGTGCTGGCGGTGGTGTTTGGCGAACACAAGGAAAGCGCGTTCGACACGGCCGGCGTGGACCGCCTGCTGGTGTTGGATGGCCGCGAATTCGACGGTTATTCACCGGAGCAACGGGTCCATGGCCTGCGGGCTGTGGATAACCAGTTCAGCCCGCGTCACTGGCTGCTGCCCGACAGCCGCAGTGGCGGTGGCGAACTGGGGCGGCGCTTTGCCGCGAGCCTCAAGGAACGCCCGGCCACCCGGGTCTGGCAGATTAAGGGCAGCGAGTGTATCGGCCGTGCCGGTGCGGGCCGGGAGGACCTGGCGCGAGCGCTGCCAAGGCTGATCCTGGCCGCGGTGGAATGTGCCGATCCCGTCAGCGATACGCGCCATGAAGTGTTGCCGGTGGAGTTATCCACAGCGCTGGCGCGCAGCTTGCCGCGTATCGAGGACCTGGGCGCGGTGGCGGTGGACCCGGGCGCGATTCCCATGGCCGAGGCCGAGTTTATTTTCTCGGGCGGCAATGGGGTCAAGGACTGGGAGCTGTTCCACCAGACCGCTGCCGCCCTGGGGGCTACCGAAGGTGCGTCGCGGGTGGCCGTGGACGATGGCTTCATGGCACGGGACCGGCAGGTGGGCGCCAGTGGTATCTGGGTCACCGCACGGGTGTATGTGGCCGTGGGGATCTCCGGGGCGATCCAGCACCTGCAAGGCATTGGTGCCTGCGACAAAGTCGTGGCGATCAACCTCGATCCGGGTTGCGACATGATCAAGCGCGCCGACCTGTCGGTGATCGGTGACAGCAGCGAAATTCTCCGGGCCTTGATCGCAGCGGTCCAGGCCCACCGCAACGGCGCCAAGCGCGATGCGGCTTAAGCAAAGGATATGGCCATGACGACCCATGTAATCAGCCTGGTCTCCATAGGCGCCCACCCGACCTCCGGCCGCCCCCGTCGCGCCGAACAGGATGCCCGCGCCGTGGAATTGGGGTTGCAACTGGCTGGAGATAACCTGCAAGTGCTGCATGCCGGCGACATCGCCGAACCGACCCTGCGCGCCTACCTGGGCATGGGATTGGCGCAGTTGCATGTACTGGAGCAGCCGGCCGGCGCCGATGCCTTGCCGGTACTCGGTGACTATCTACAGGACGCTGGTGCCCAGGTGGTGCTTACCGGCAGCCAGGCAGAAACCGGCGAAGGCTCGGGCATGCTGCCCTTCCTGTTGGCCGAACACCTGGGCTGGCCGCTGATTGTCGGGCTGGCCCAGGTGGAGTCCATCGACAGCGGTGTGGCCCATGTGCTGCAAGCCTTGCCGCGCGGGCAGCGGCGGCGCCTGAAGGTGCGCCTGCCGTTTGTGGCCACGGTGGATAACGCTGGGCCCAAGCCGCGGCAAAGCGCCTATGGCCCGGCCCAGCGCGGTGTGCTGCAGGAGCACGACGTGCAGGTGGTGGACGATGAGTTATTCACAGGCGCCGTGCTGCAACCGGCCAAGCCTCGACCCAAGCGTCTCAAAGTGATCAAGGCCAAGAGTGGCGCCGACCGCATGAAGGCCGCCACGGCCAAGGCCAGCGGCGGCGGTGGCCAGGTGCTCAAGGGCCTCAACCCCGAGGCGGGCGCCGAAGCCATTCTCAAGCTGCTGATCGAAGAAGGCGTGGTGCGCTGACCCCCTGTAGGAGCGAGCTTGCTCGCGAAGAACCTGAGCGCGCAGCGTTAAACCAGACACGCTGCGTTACCGTTGGCCTTTTTCGCGAGCAAGCTCGCTCCTACAAGGCGTGTGCGTGGGTGTTTACCCACAATCCCTGTTAACCCACCTGTGGATAACCTGTTCGCGGCTGTCCACACCCCATGTAAATCAAGCGCTACAGCCCTCTGTACGAAAAACAACCAACCTAAGCGCCGGTTTTTACTGGGCTTTTTCTGTGGATAAGGAAAAAGCCCGGCCCGGAGTTGCCCCCAAAGTCTGTTGGTGCTTCTGTGGATAAGATGTTCGCTACCCGCTACAGGCCTTATAAATAGAGGCGTGCAGTGGCTTGGTTGAAATATGATCAATGTGGCCGTTTCCGCTTGAATCATCGCGCTAGGCCTCGATTTTGCTCGGTTGCAGACGGTTTTCCACAGACAGGCCAAAGTTGCCCCCAAAGTCTGTTGGCGCTTCTGTGGATAAGGTGTTTGCGTTCCGCTACAGGCTATATAGAACGTGGCTTGTAGGCTTTAGGTTAAAAAATGATCAATGTTGGATAAAACCCGTTGCTTTGAATAAGTCACGGATTTTCTTGGTTTTATTTCGAGGTAAGAGCGCAGTTGCCCACAATTGCTGTGGGTGGGTTTGTGGATAAGTTGTTGGAGGATGGCTGCGGGGCAGGATAACAGTGGGCTGACGGCCCTATGCTCAATTTTTGACCAGATGCGGACCCAAATGTGGGGGCGAGCAAGCCCGCTCCCACATTTTTTGATCCCGGGTGGGTCAGTTACTCGTGTGCGGCAATGCCCTTGAGGTACGGGGCCGGTGCCGCTCCCAGGTTGTTGAGCATGCGCTCGCTGTACCAGTCCACAAAGTTCACCACGCCAAACTCATAGGTCTTGGAGTAAGGCCCCGGCTGGTAAGCGGTGGAGTTGATCCCGCGCTGGTTCTCTTCGGCCAGGCGCCGGTCCTGGTCATTGGTGGCATCCCACACTTGGCGCATGCGGTCGACGTCGTAGTCCACACCTTCCACGGCATCCTTGTGCACCAGCCACTTGGTGGTGACCATGGTTTCCTGGGCGCTGATCGGCCATACCGTGAAGACGATGATGTGATCGCCCATGCAGTGGTTCCACGAGTGGGGCAGGTGCAGGATGCGCATCGAGCCCAGGTCGGGGTTCTGGATCCGGCCCATGAGTTTCTTGCAGCCCTGCTTGCCATCCAGGGTCATGGAGACGGTGCCCTTGAGCAGCGGCATGCGCACGATGCGGTTCCGCAGGCCGAAGCTGGCGTGGGCGTAAGGGATCTTCTCGGCGTCCCAGGCAGCGGCGGATGCGGCGACGTGGTCTTTAAACGCCTGGTCGGCCCGTGGGTCGGTGACGTCGTCCCATTCCAGCAGGGTTTTCAGCAACTCGGGGTGCGAGGCGTTGCAGTGGTAGCACTCGCGGTTGTTTTCCAGCACCAGTTTCCAGTTGGCTTTTTCAAACAAGGTGGTCTGGATCGCCACCTTGGTGTTTTCCATGTCGTAGGGTTCCATGTAGTGGTTGAGCGTCGACAGAAAGTCATCGATGGCCGGTGGGTTTTCGGCCAGGCTGATGAAGATGTAGCCGCCGGCGGTCTTCACGTTTACCGGCTTGAGGCCGTACTGCTTCATGTCGAAGTCGGCGCCCATCTCGGTGCCGGCGAACAATAGGCGCCCGTCCAGTTCGTAGGTCCACTGGTGGTAATGGCAAACCAGTTTGGCGACCTTGCCCTTGTCGCTGGTACACAAGCGCGAACCGCGGTGGCGGCAGACGTTGTGAAAGGCATGCACCACGCCTTCGGCGCCACGGATCACGATGATCGGGTTCTTGCCGATCTGCAGGGTCAGGTAGTTGCCCTTGGTGGGGATTTCGCAGGTCATGCCGGCGATCAACCATTCCTTCTGGAAGATCTCCTGCATGTCGATATCGAACAGCCGCTGGTCAGAGTAAAACGGCTGGGGCAACGAAAAAGTGCGCTCGCGCTCTTGCAACATTTGCGCGGTGGCCTTGCGTGCGGGTTCCAGCGGATCGCCCAAGCTCAAGGTTGCGGTGACGTCCATCGTATGTGTCCTCAAGGCCATTCTGTGTGGCCGCGATAAGTGGCTAATCAGGTTTGCAGCAAGGCGTAAAGAAAGCGTCGTTGTTGGCTGCGAGTGTGGGCCCGGCGCTGCCCGCAACCTTGTCCATTAACGACATGGCCCACTCTGTTCCCGACGCGCAACCCCAGTGGTATGGGGGCTGGTCGCGATAAGTATGCGAATGTCGCAGATAGGTAAATGGCAGGTCGCGGCGTTACGCAGAATCGCCAGCATCAAGCCGAACTACGGCCGTGGAGAACAGCATGTCCAACACCTTCCTGAATCCTGTCACTACCCAGACCTGGGCCAATGGTCGGCACATCGTCCGGTGCGTCAAAGTCATCCAGGAAACCTGGGATGTGCGCACCTTCTGCTTTATGGCCGACCAGCCGATCCTGTTCTTTTTCAAGCCGGGGCAGTTCGTCACCCTGGAGCTGGAAATCGACGGCCAGCCGATCATGCGGTCGTACACCATTTCCAGCTCGCCATCGGTGCCCTACAGCTTCTCGGTGACCATCAAGCGCGTGCCGGGCGGGCGGGTGTCGAACTGGCTGCACGACACCCTGCATGAAGGGCAAGAGTTGGCGGTGCACGGGCCGGTAGGGCTGTTCAACGCCATCGACTTCCCGAGCCCTAAAGTGCTGTACCTGAGCGGCGGCGTGGGGATCACCCCGGTGATGTCCATGGCCCGTTGGTTTTATGACACCAACGCCAATGTCGACATGACCTTTATCCACAGTGCGCGCTCGCCCAAAGACATCATTTACCACCGCGAGCTGGAGCACATGGCCTCGCGCATCGACAACTTCAGCCTGCACCTGATCTGCGAGAAACACGGCCTGGGCGAACCCTGGGCCGGGTATCGCGGCTACCTGAACCACAAGATGCTGGAATTGATGGTGCCGGACTTCCTTGAGCGGGAAGTGTTCTGCTGCGGGCCGACGCCTTATATGAACGCGGTCAAACGCCTGCTCGAAGCGGCGGGCTTCGACATGGCGCGCTACCACGAGGAATCCTTCGGCGCCACGCCAGCGGAAGCCCGTGCCGATGCGGTCGAACAAGCCGAACAAGCCGCCGACGCGCCGCAAATCGACCAGGCGGATTTGCATCAAGTGGAATTCATTGCGTCGGGCAAGAGCATCCGCGTGGCACCGGGCGAAACCGTGCATGCCGCCGCCGCCAAGCTCGGCCTGCTGATCCCCAAAGCCTGCGGCATGGGGATTTGTGGCACATGCAAAGTGATGAAGCTGGGCGGGGAGGTCGAGATGGAGCACAACGGCGGCATCACCGAAGAAGACGAAGCCGAAGGCTACATCCTGTCGTGCTGCAGCGTGCCGAAGGGGGATGTGCGGATCGAGTTCTGACGCTCAGTACAACTGCGGCCGCCGATCCTGATGCACATGGTTGTGTGCGCTGATGAACTTGTCCCGAGCCTGGGCCAGAGGTAGGTCGACCACCAGGCACTGTGCTTGTTGATGAGAGGTTGCACCTGCCTGGGGGTAGCCATCGGCATCGACGATAACTGAGCCTCCCACCCAGTTGACGCCGCGTTCTTCGCCATGGCGGTCGCACGCGGCAATGAACCGGCGGTTGACGGCCGCATTGGCCTGGACCCGGACGATTTCTGCCGGCCTTTCGCCGGCGGGGCGCGGGCCATCTGGCCAGTTGACGGGCGCACACAGCAGGTCGGCACCGGCCAGGGCGGCCAGGCGTACCCACTCGGGCAACTCCAGGTCGTAGCAGATCATCACGGCGATGCGGCCGACGGCGGTGTCGACCACCGGCGGGGGCTGGGTGCCGGGGGTGAAGATCAACGTTTCGCGATCCCACAAATGCGCCTTGCGGTACACCGTCAGCCTGCCGTGCGGCTCTATCAGGGCGGCGCTGTTGGCCACCTGCGTTGCCGTCAGCCGCTCACAAAAGCCGGCCACGACAATGATGTTTAGTGAGTTTGCCAGGGTTTTCCACAGGGTCAGTGTCGGGCCATCGAGGGGTTCGGACACCCTGAGGGCTTCCTGCGTGTCAGTGAACACATAACCGCTTTGGGCCAACTCCGGCAGCACCACCACCTGCGCGCCCAGCGCCGCTGCACTGCGGATGGCCTCGGCGCTGAGGGTGCGGTTGTACTCGGCGTCGCCGATACGGGGGGCCAGTTGATGACAGACGACACGTACGCTGTTCATGGGGTGTTGCCTTCCAACATGGCTTCGCTGGCGGCAATCGCACGGCGCTCGGCGTTATGGTCAAGGTTGCGGTTCATTGCACAGTAGACGAGCGCGGAAACGGCCAGGCCGATCACAAACGCAATGTCGGCACCGCCCAGTGCCACGGCGACCGGCCCCACGTAGAAGCTCAACGACATGAACGGCACCATCGAGGCCATGCCCAAGCCATAGGCGACCAGGCCCGCTTTGCCCCACTGGCCATAGATGCCGGCGGAGTTGAAGATGTCGCTGATGGCGTATTGGCCTTTGCGCACCAGATAAAAGTCCGCGAGGTTGACGGCGGTCCACGGCACCAGGAAATACAACATCAGCAGCACAAACGTATTGAAGCTGGCCAGGTAGCTGTCAGGAATGCTCAGGGCGATCAGGAAAATCACCACGGCCACCAGGCCGATGCCAATGATCCGGCTCTTGAGGCGCGGCTGGATCTTCACGAAACCGTCGATGGCACTGATGCCGGTCAGCATGGCGCCGTAGCAGTTGACCGCCATGATGCCAATCAACGCCGGCACCGCGATCAGCACGGTGAAGGTGCCGAAGCCGGGGATCACCTGGTTGCCCACGGTGCGCACGCTGGTGATGGCATCCGGCGAAGGCAGCGCCGAAGCGAGGAATGCGCCCAGGGACATCAGCCACAAGGCAGAGCCGGCAGCGCCCAGGTAAGTCCAGAAAATCACCCGGCGCGACGGCGTTTGGTGGGGCAGGTAGCGCGAGTAGTCCGAGACGTACACGGCGTAGCTGATCTGATAACCGGCAGCGGCGCTGAGCTGAATCAGGAACGCCGACCACGAGAAGTGGGCATCGGCCACCGCTGCGTCGGCCGACAGGCTCATCAGGGCGGCGACGGTCAGCACCGCGAATACGCTGATCATCACGTAGGTCAACCAGCGTTGCACCGTGTGCAGCAGGTCATGGCCGATCACGGCGATTACCACCGCGAGGATGATCATCAGCGCATACCACGGCGCGCGGCTGCCCGGCAGGACCGTGTTGATGGCATCGGTGGCGAGAATCACGTTGAACACGTTGAAGCCGATGTACACAAAGATCACCGCGATAAACGGCACGATGGCCCCGCGCAGACCGAACTGGGCGCGTGACTGGATCATCTGCGGCAAGCCCATGCGCGGGCCCTGGTTGGCGTGGAACGCCATGGCGAAGGTGCCCAGGCACACACCAATGACAATCGCCAGCACGGCATAGACCAGGCTCAAGCCCAACGCAGCCCCGGTGAAGCCGGTGACCATGGTGGTGAGGACGAAGTTGCCCGTGAACCAGAACGGACCCTGGTGCCAGACTTTGCCGTGGCGTTCGCTACGCGGAACGTAGTCAATGGAGCGGGTCTCGATTTTCAGGCCGGGAGCGGCGCGGGGAGCGGTCTTGTCGGATAGGGCGTTCATAGGTTCACGGCTTGTTTTTATAGGGGCTGAGTGCCGGAGCATCGGGTAACTGGCGGGCCAATTGAATCGTGATCTATAAATAATTACTTCAGACTTTCCTTAAGTAATGCTTTTTCGTGGGCGGCGACGGAACCGCTTTGTCTTATTGCAAAGCGATATAACCAGGGTGCGGTCGGTCTTCTAGTCTGGTTTTTAGTCCCGTCGCAGTCGCCTTTAGCCTTGTCGTAAAGGGTGGACGCTCACCCTATCTGCAAGGAAGCCACCATGTCTGCGATTCCCTCCCGTTCCCAGGGGGCCCAGCGCCTGTTGAACAAAAACGTCACGGCGCTGATTCCTGATTTTCCGTTCCATTACGGCCGCTATCTGTGGCAGGCGGCGATCCTCAAGAAACCCCTGGGCCATGTCGCACCACAGCATTATGGCGAGCAGGTGTTGATCGTCGGGGCCGGCGTGTCCGGTCTGGTGGCCGCCTACGAGGCGATGCGCATGGGCCTGCATCCGATTGTGGTGGAAGCCTCCGGGCGCATTGGCGGGCGGCTCTACTCCCAGGTGGTGGGTGATCGCAACGACCCGCACGCCCGGGTGATCTGTGAGCTGGGGGCCATGCGTTTTCCCAAGTCCGGCAAGGCGTTGATGCACTACTTCAATAAGGTCGGGATGGACGCAAACTCGACGGACTTCCCCAACCCCGGCTCGCCCGCCGCCCCCAGTACGGTTGTCGATTACGAGAACGAACAGACGTACTACGAACGCAATGACCTGCCGGAAAAATACAAACGAATCGAAGACATGTTCTTCGGCGACTTCCTCGAGCAGGCTCCGATCCGTTTTACCGACATGGAAAATGCGATGCAGGAAACCGCGGTCGATCAGGGCGAAATCAAGGCAATCTGGAACACGATCCTGAGGGCGGGCTGGGATGACCTGAGTTTCTATGCGGCCATGGTCGAGCAAGCCAGGTGGAGCAGGGAGGACATTGACCTGTTTGGCCAGATCGGCTTCGGCACCGGCGGTTGGAACACCGACTATCCGAACTGTTTCCTGGAAGTGTTGCGGGTGCTTTATACCGGCCTGGATACCAACCACACGTTGATGTATGACGGCTCCAGCGAGCTGCCCCTGCGTTTATGGAGCCGCACGCCGACTTCGTTCGGCGACACCCAGGTCCATTGGCCAGCGGACGCGACCGTGGAGAGCCTGACGCGGCGGGAGATTGCCGACCCTCTCAATCAGGAAGTCCGGCAGATCCACCGCCTGGCCGATGGCACCTTCGATGTGTACCTGCATGACAACAAACTGGGTCGAGACACCCTGCGCAACTTTAAAAGTGTGGTCTATACGCCTCACGTACGGGTGCTCGACAAGTTCCGCTATATGGATGGCAAAGATCGCTTTACGCCGATGAACAGCTTGTTGCCCCAGGCTACCTGGGAAGCGGTCATGTACACCCATTACATGCAATCGGCGAAGATCTTTGCCAACACTCGACGGCCGTTTTGGAATGATGTCGAGAACGGTCGCTACAAGATGAGTGTGACCTTGTCGGACCGGCTCACCCGAGGCACCTATCTGTTGGACTATGCCCCAGGTGCTGGGGTGAACAAAGGCAGCGGCCTGTTCCTCTCCTATACCTGGAACGATGACAGCCTGAAATTCCTGGGGGACCGTAGTGCGCCGTTGCCGACCCATGTGCAGTTGTGTACGACCTTGCTCGATACGGTGTATGCCGACACACAACTGGACCTGGCGGCCGAGTTCGGCATGGTTGACCCCTTCATCGAAATCAACTGGGAAGATGAGCCGTTTTACTTGTGCGCCTTCAAGATGAACCTGCCGGGGCAGTATGAGTATCAGCGCCTGCTGTTTTCCCAGTTCATGAGTGGTGTAAGGGAAGGGGTGCCGGACGGTTTCATTCTGTCTGGCGATGATATTTCCTGGACCGGGGGCTGGGCCGAAGGCGCTGTGACCACGGCCTTGAATGCGGTGAACAAGCTGGCGGTCACGTTTGGCGGTGGGACGCTTGAACACAATCCCGGGCCGATTGACCAGTGGGATGCGTTACAGCCTCTCCAATTGTAGGAGTTTGCCGGCGGAGGCGACCTCAGGATCGCCATCGCCGGCAAGTCGGCTCCTACAAGGGGATCAGGCGCCCATCACTTCGCGAATATCCGCCGCGAGTTCACGCACCCGTTCTTCCTCGGTATCCCACGCACACATGAAGCGTGCGCCGCCCTTGCCGATAAAGGTGTAGAAGCGCCAGCCCTTGGCCGTCAGCGCGGCGATGGCCGGCTCCGAGAGTTGCAGGAACACGCCGTTGGCCTGCACCGGGAACATCAACTCCACGCCGGGAATATCCGCTACCAGGCTGCTGAGCAACTGCGCGCAGTGGTTGGCGTGGCGTGCGTGTTTGAGCCAGGCGTCGTTTTCCAGCAGGCCGACCCACGGCGCTGACAGGAAGCGCATTTTCGAGGCCAGTTGGCCGGCCTGTTTGCAGCGATAGTCGAAGTCTTCAGCCAGTTTGTGGTTGAAGAACAGGATCGCCTCACCCACCGCCATGCCGTTCTTGGTGCCGCCAAAACACAGGACATCCACCCCGGCTTTCCAGGTCAGGTCGGCTGGCGAGCAGCCGAGGAAGGCACAGGCGTTGGAGAAGCGTGCGCCATCCATATGCAGGTTCAGCCCCAGCTCCTTGCAGGTGACGCTGATGGCGCGGATTTCATCCGGGGTGTACACGCTGCCCACTTCGGTGGCCTGGGTCAGGGTCACGACGCGGGGCTTGGGGTAGTGGATATCCTGGCGCTTGAGGGCGATCTCACGGATCGATTCCGGGGTCAGCTTGCCATTCTCGGTGCGCGCGGTGAGCAGTTTGGAGCCATTGGAGAAAAACTCCGGTGCGCCGCATTCGTCGGTCTCGACGTGGGCGGTTTCCGAGCAAATCACGCTATGGTAGCTCTGGCACAGCGAAGACAGGGCCAGGGAGTTGGCCGCTGTACCGTTGAAGGCGAAGAACACTTCACAGTCGGTTTCAAACAGTTTGCGGAAACCGTCGGCGGCGCGGTGGGTCCATTCATCGTCGCCATAGGCGCGTTGATGGCCCTGGTTGGCGAGTTCCATGGCGGCCCAGGCTTCCGGGCAGATACCGGAATAGTTGTCGCTGGCGAATTGTTGGCTCTTGTCGGTCATGGCCCGTTCCTGTGGTCGATGTTGGTGCGCACTTTAACCAAGAATATCCGGCGGGCGCACGCACTGTTAATGCAAAGTCTCTGGGGAATTATGCACGGTACTGAAACGATTCCTGTAAGGCGTGGCCGCGATGGCGCGCTGGACCTGCTCAAATGGCTGGCGCTGCTGAGTATGGTGCTCGATCACCTGCGCTATGTCGGTTTGAGCCTCGATGGCCTGTACGTGCCGGGGCGCCTGGCGTTCCCCTGGTTTTGCCTGGCGATTGCGGCGAACCTGCACCGGGTCAAGGCGGGGCCGGCGACCTTTCAATGGCGTTACCTGGGCTGGTTGCTGCTGTTCAGCGTGATCAGCGAGGTGCCCTATCGGATGTTTATCGAGGATGCCGATACATTGAATGTGCTGCCGACCCTGGCGCTGGGTTTGCTGATTGCCCGGGGATGGCAGCAGAAGACGCTTTTTGATCGAGGATTGGCGTTGATCGCCTTGTTATTGGCGGCGGTATTTTCGTCGAGCCTGATGTTCGGTTTTTTTGGTGTATTGCTGCCGTTGGCGATGCTGTTGGTGTTCAGTCGCCCCTGGTATTTCAGCATTGTGCCGGGGGTGGTGTGCGTGGCTGCCAATCAATGGCAGGTTTTGCTTGATAGCGGCAACCTCGTGGCGCTGCTCGGGTTGGCGACGTGCCTGATTGCGCCATTGGCCGGGCTGGTCTTGTTGCGACAGGCCAAAAACACCTCGCCCCCGGCCATGCGCCGCTGGGCCTACGCGCTCTACCCCCTGCATTTCCTGCTGCTATTACTCGTGCGCCAGGCCATCGCCTAACCCCCTGTAGGAGCGAGCTTGCTCGCGAAAAACGTCAACGATAACGCGGGCGGCCTGATGGAACGCGGCGCCCTCAGGTTTTTCGCGAGCAAGCTCGCTCCTACAGTTTTCGACCTCCAGTCAGCATTTGCTCAGGCCATGTCGTAAACGCACCTTTGCGTGGCGTGCGTAGGCATTTGACCTGTCTGCGCCAGCCCTACCATCGCATCAAAGGGCCCTGCACGGGCCTCAACAATACGAAAGGCTGGGAGAGACGCGATGTTCAGCAAACAAGACCAGATCCAGGGATATGACGACGCACTGCTGGCGGCCATGAATGCCGAGGAGCAGCGTCAGGAAGATCATATCGAGCTGATCGCGTCGGAGAACTACACCAGCAAGCGTGTGATGGAAGCTCAAGGCAGCGGCCTCACCAACAAATACGCCGAAGGCTATCCGGGCAAACGCTACTACGGCGGCTGCGAGCACGTGGACAAGGTTGAAGCCCTGGCCATCGAACGCGCCAAGCAGCTGTTCGGCGCCGATTACGCCAACGTGCAGCCGCACTCTGGTTCGTCGGCCAACAGCGCGGTGTACCTGGCGCTGCTGAACGCCGGTGACACCATCCTCGGCATGAGCCTGGCCCACGGCGGTCACCTGACCCACGGCGCCAAGGTGTCGTCCTCGGGCAAGCTGTACAACGCCGTGCAGTACGGCATCAACACCGACACCGGCCTGATCGACTACGACGAAGTCGAGCGCCTGGCCGTGGAGCACAAGCCGAAAATGGTCGTGGCCGGTTTCTCTGCCTACTCCAAGACCCTGGATTTCCCGCGCTTTCGCCAGATCGCCGACAAGGTTGGCGCGCTGCTGTTCGTCGACATGGCCCACGTCGCAGGCTTGGTTGCCGCCGGCCTGTACCCGAACCCGCTGCCGTACGCCGATGTGGTGACCACCACCACCCACAAGACCCTGCGCGGTCCACGGGGTGGCCTGATCCTGGCCAAGTCCAACGAAGAGATTGAGAAAAAACTCAACTCCGCCGTGTTCCCAGGCGCACAGGGCGGCCCGCTGATGCACGTGATCGCGGGCAAGGCTGTGTGCTTCAAGGAGGCGATGGAGCCGGGCTTCAAAGCTTATCAACAGCAGGTGATCGACAACGGCCAGGCCATGGCCAGCGTGTTTATCAAGCGTGGCTACGATGTGGTATCCGGCGGCACCGATAACCACCTGTTCCTGGTCAGCCTGATCCGCCAGGGCCTCACCGGCAAGGACGCAGACGCTGCCCTCGGTCGTGCCCATATCACCGTCAACAAGAACGCCGTGCCCAATGACCCCCAGTCGCCGTTCGTGACCTCGGGCCTGCGCATCGGCACCCCGGCGGTGACCACACGCGGTTTCAAAGTGGCGCAGTGCGTCGAGTTGGCTGGCTGGATCTGCGACATCCTCGACAACCTCGGCGACGCCGATGTCGAGGCCAACGTGGCCAAGCACGTGTCTGCCCTGTGCGCTGATTTCCCGGTTTATCGCTGAGCGCGGTTTTGGAGTAATGACTATGCAACGCTACTCAGGCTTCGGCCTCTTCAAGCACTCACTCAGCCACCACGAAAACTGGCAGAAGATGTGGCGCACGCCGACCCCTAAAAAGGTGTATGACGTGGTCATCGTCGGCGGCGGCGGGCATGGTCTGGCGACCGCTTATTACCTGGCCAAGGAACACGGGATCACCAACGTGGCCGTGGTCGAGAAAGGTTGGCTGGGCGGCGGTAACACCGCGCGCAACACCACCATCGTGCGTTCCAACTACCTGTGGGATGAGTCGGCGCACCTGTACGAACACGCAATGAAGCTGTGGGAAGGTCTGTCCCAGGACTTGAACTACAACGTGATGTTTTCCCAGCGCGGCGTCTACAACCTGTGCCACACCCTGCAGGACATCCGTGATTCCGAGCGTCGCGTGAGCGCCAACCGCCTCAATGGCGTGGACGGCGAGCTGCTCAACGCCAAGCAAGTGGCCGACGAGATCCCGTACCTCGATTGCTCGAAGAACACCCGCTATCCGGTCCTCGGCGCCACCGTGCAACGGCGCGGCGGCGTGGCCCGTCACGATGCCGTGGCCTGGGGCTTTGCCCGCGCCGCCGACGCCCTGGGCGTGGACCTGATCCAGCAGACCGAAGTCATCGGTTTTCGCAAGGAAAACGGCGTGTGCATCGGCGTGGAAACCAACAAAGGCTTTATCGGTGCCAAGCGCGTCGGTGTGGTCACCGCGGGTAATTCCGGGCACATGGCCTCGCTGGCAGGCTTCCGTCTGCCAATCGAATCCCACCCGCTGCAAGCGTTGGTGTCGGAGCCGATCAAGCCGATTATCGACAGCGTGATCATGTCCAACGCGGTACACGGTTACATCAGCCAGTCCGACAAGGGCGACCTGGTGATCGGCGCCGGTATCGACGGCTACAACGGCTACGGCCAGCGCGGCTCGTACCCGGTGATCGAACACACCATCCAGGCCATCGTCGAGATGTTCCCGGTGCTCTCGCGGGTGCGCATGAACCGCCAGTGGGGCGGCATCGTTGACACCACGCCGGACGCCTGCCCGATCATCTCCAAGACCCCGGTGGCGAACATGTTCTTCAACTGCGGTTGGGGCACCGGTGGCTTCAAGGCTACCCCCGGCTCAGGCAACGTATTTGCCGCGAGCCTGGCCAAGGGTGAAATGCACCCGTTGGCGGCACCTTTCTCCATCGACCGTTTCCACAACGGTGCGCTGATCGACGAACACGGCGCTGCGGCCGTCGCCCACTAACAGGAGAAACTCCCTATGTTGCATATCTTCTGTCCTCACTGTGGCGAACTGCGCTCCGAGGAAGAGTTTCACGCCTCCGGCCAAGCGCATATCCCGCGCCCGCTGGACCCCAACGCCTGCACCGACGAACAGTGGGGCGACTACATGTTCTTCCGCGATAACCCACGCGGCCTGCACCACGAACTGTGGATTCACGCTGCCGGTTGCCGCCAGTATTTCAACGCGACCCGCGACACCGTGACCTACGAAATTCTTGAAACCTACAAGATCGGCGAGAAGCCACAATTCACCGCCAAGGCTTCTGGAGAGAAGGTATGAGCCAGATCAATCGCCTGTCCAACGGTGGCCGCATTGACCGTAATAAAGTCCTGACGTTTACCTTCAACGGCCAGAGCTACAAAGGCTTTGAAGGCGACACCCTGGCCGCAGCCTTGCTGGCCAACGGCGTGGATGTCATCGGCCGCAGCTTCAAGTACTCGCGCCCGCGCGGCATCTTTGCCGCTGGCGCCGAAGAGCCGAACGCGGTGCTGCAGATCGGCGCCACCGAAGCCACGCAGATTCCCAACGTGCGCGCCACGCAACAGGCGCTGTACCAGGGCCTGGTCGCCACCAGCACCAACGGCTGGCCGAGCGTGAACAACGACATGATGGGCATCCTCGGCAAGGTCGGCGGCAAGCTGATGCCGCCGGGTTTCTACTACAAAACCTTCATGTACCCGCAATCGTTCTGGATGACCTACGAGAAGTACATCCGCAAGGCCGCAGGGCTGGGTCGCTCGCCGACCGAGAACGATCCGGACACCTACGACTACATGAACCGCCACTGCGACGTGCTGATCGTCGGTGCCGGGCCTGCAGGCCTGTCGGCTGCCCTGGCGGCTGCGCGCAGTGGTGCGCGGGTGATCATCGCCGATGAGCAGGAAGAATTCGGCGGGTCGTTGCTGGACTCCCGTGAAAGCCTGGATGGCAAGCCGGCAGCCGATTGGGTCGCCAGTGTGATTGCCGAACTCAAGGCCCTGCCGGACGTGGTGCTGCTGCCTCGTGCTACCGTCAACGGCTATCACGACCATAACTTCCTGACCATCCACGAGCGCCTCACCGACCACCTCGGCGACCGCGCGCCGATTGGCGTGGTGCGCCAGCGTATCCACCGTGTGCGGGCCAAGCGCGTAGTGCTGGCGACCGGTGCTTGCGAGCGCCCGCTGGTGTACGGCAATAACGACGTGCCGGGCAACATGCTGGCGGGCGCGGTTTCGACTTACGTGCGCCGTTACGGCGTGGCGCCGGGTAAAAAACTGCTGCTGTCGACCAACAACGATCACGCCTACCGCGTGGCGCTGGACTGGTTCGACGCCGGCCTTGCAGTCGTAGCGGTAGCCGATGCCCGCCACAACCCACGCGGTGCGCTGGTGGAAGAAGCCCGCGCCAAAGGTATTCGTATCCTCACCGGCAACGCTGTGATCGAGGCCCGTGGCAGCAAGCACGTGACCGGTGCGCGAGTGGCGGCTATCGATGTCAAAGCCCACACCGTTACCAGCCCCGGCGAATGGCTGGACTGCGACCTGGTGGCCAGTTCCGGCGGCTACAGCCCGGTGGTCCACCTGGCCTCGCATCTGGGCGGCAAGCCGACCTGGCGTGAAGACATCCTCGGTTTTGTACCGGGCGAAGCCCCGCAGAAACGCGTGTGCGTCGGTGGCATCAACGGCGTCTACGGCCTGGGTGACTCACTGGCCGACGGCTTTGAGGGGGGCGTACGTGCCGCCAGCGAAGCCGGGTTTGCCCCGGTGGAAGGTACGCTGCCCAAGGCCCTGACGCGCCTTGAGGAGCCAACCCTGGCGCTGTTCCAGGTGCCGCACGAGAAGGCCACTGCGCGGGCGCCCAAACAATTTGTCGACCTGCAAAACGACGTCACCGCCGCCGCCATCGAACTGGCGACCCGCGAAGGCTTCGAGTCGGTGGAGCACGTCAAGCGCTACACCGCGCTGGGCTTCGGTACCGACCAAGGCAAGCTGGGCAACGTCAACGGCCTGGCCATTGCTGCGCGTTCGCTGAACGTGACCATCCCGCAGATGGGCACCACCATGTTCCGCCCCAACTACACGCCGGTGACTTTCGGCGCGGTGGCGGGCCGACACTGTGGGCATATCTTCGAGCCGGTGCGCTACACTGCGCTGCAAGCCTGGCACGTCAAAAACGGCGCCGAGTTCGAGGATGTCGGCCAGTGGAAACGCCCGTGGTACTTCCCACGCAACGGTGAAGACCTGCACGCGGCAGTCAAGCGCGAATGCCTGGCCGTGCGCGACAGCGTCGGCCTGCTGGACGCCTCGACCCTGGGCAAGATCGATATCCAGGGCCCGGATGCCCGTGAGTTCCTCAACCGCATCTACAGCAACGCCTGGACCAAGCTCGATGTGGGCAAGGCGCGTTACGGCCTGATGTGCAAGGAAGACGGCATGGTCTTCGACGATGGCGTGACTGCCTGCCTGGCGGACAACCACTTCCTGATGACCACCACCACCGGCGGCGCCGCCCGCGTGCTGCAGTGGCTGGAAATCTACCAGCAGACCGAATGGCCGGACCTGAAGGTGTACTTCACCTCGGTCACCGACCACTGGGCGACCATGACCCTGTCCGGACCCAACAGCCGCAAGCTGTTGAGCGAAGTCACCGACATCGACCTGGACAAGGACGGCTTCCCGTTCATGACCTGGAAAGAAGGCCTGGTGGGCGGCGTGCCGGCGCGGGTGTTCCGTATCTCGTTTACCGGTGAGCTGTCGTACGAAGTCAACGTGCAGGCCGACTACGCCATGGGCGTGCTGGAACAGATCGTCGAAGCCGGCAAGCAATACAACCTGACCCCGTACGGCACCGAGACCATGCACGTACTGCGGGCCGAGAAGGGTTTCATCATCGTGGGGCAAGACACCGACGGCTCGATGACCCCGGACGACCTGAACATGGGCTGGTGCGTTGGCCGTACCAAACCGTTCTCGTGGATCGGCTGGCGTGGGATGAACCGTGAAGATTGCGTGCGTGAAGAACGCAAGCAACTGGTGGGCTTGAAGCCGATTGATCCGAAGGTGTGGCTGCCGGAAGGCGCGCAACTGGTGTTTGATCCGAAGCAGACGATCCCGATGAAGATGGTCGGTCACGTTACTTCGAGTTATGCCCATAACTCCCTTGGGTATTCGTTTGCGATGGCGGTGGTCAAGGGCGGCTTGAAGCGTATGGGTGAGCGGGTGTTTTCACCGCAGGCGGATGGCAGTGTGATCGAGGCCGAGATTGTGTCTTCGGTGTTCTTTGATCCGAAGGGTGATCGCCAGAACATCTGATAGACCGAGTCGCCTGCATCGCAGGCAAGCCAGCTCCCACAGGGGAATGCATTCCAAAGGTGGGAGTGGGCTTGCCCGCGATGGCGCCAGTAGATTCACCACAGAATTCAAGAAAGGTGCTTTATGACCGCAGCCAATGTGTACCAACAACGCCCCACCGCCGGCGCCAAGGCCGAGTCGTCGCTGCACCATGCCGACCTCGCCAGCCTGGCCGGCAAGGGCCGCAAGAACGCCGGCGTGACCGTGCGTGAAAAGAAACTCCTTGGCCACCTGACCCTCCGTGGCGATGGCCATGACGCCGCGTTTGCCGCTGGCGTACACAAGGCCCTGGGCATCGAGTTGCCCGGCGCCCTGACAGTGGTCGTCAACGGTGAAACCAGCCTGCAATGGCTCGGCCCGGATGAGTGGCTGCTGGTGGTGCCTAGCGGTGAAGAGTTCGCTGCCGAGCAAAACCTGCGTGCCGCGCTGGGGGATTTGCATATCCAGATCGTCAATGTCAGCGGCGGCCAGCAGATCCTCGAACTCAGCGGCCCGAACGTGCGCGATGTGCTGATGAAGTCCACCAGCTACGACGTGCACCCCGACAACTTCCCGGTGGGCAAGGCGGTGGGCACGGTGTTTGCCAAGTCGCAACTGGTGATCCGGCATACCGCCGAGGACACGTGGGAGCTGCTGATTCGGCGCAGCTTCTCGGATTACTGGTGGTTGTGGTTGCAGGACGCGGCGGCCGAATATGGCCTGAATGTCCAAGCCTGACATGACCCTGTAGGGGCGAGCTTGCTCGCGAAAAACGTCAACGAAAACGCGCGCATCCTGAATGAACGCGGTGCCCTTGGATTTTTCGCGAGCAAGCTCGCTCCTACAGTAAGCAGCATCGCTGTATGAGGAGTTAACTGTAATGAGCCGCGCACCCGATACATGGATTTTGACCGCCGATTGCCCCAGCGTGCTCGGCACGGTGGACGCGGTCACCCGCTATCTGTTCGAGCAGGGCTGCTACGTCACCGAGCACCACTCGTTCGATGACCGCCTCTCGGGGCGCTTTTTTATCCGCGTGGAATTCCGTCAACCCGACGGTTTCGACGAACAGGGTTTTCGCGACGGCCTGGCCACCCGTGGCGAAGCCTTTGGGATGATTTTCGAGCTGACGGCGCCTAATTACCGGCCAAAAGTGGTGATCATGGTCTCCAAGGCCGATCACTGTCTCAACGACCTGCTGTATCGCCAGCGCATCGGCCAGCTGTCGATGGACGTGGTCGCGGTGGTGTCCAACCACCCTGATCTCAAGCCCCTGGCCGACTGGCACCAGATTCCCTACTACCATTTCCCCCTCGACCCCAACGACAAACCGTCCCAGGAGCGTCAGGTGTGGCAGGTGATTGAAGAGGCCGGCGCCGAGCTGGTGATCCTTGCGCGCTACATGCAAGTGCTGTCACCGGAGCTGTGCCGCAAGCTCGATGGCAAGGCGATCAATATCCATCACTCCCTGCTGCCGGGGTTCAAGGGTGCCAAGCCGTATCACCAGGCCTACAACAAAGGGGTGAAGCTGGTCGGCGCCACCGCGCACTACATCAACAACGACCTGGACGAAGGCCCGATCATCGCCCAGGGCGTGGAGGTGGTGGACCACAGTCATTACCCCGAGGATTTGATTGCCAAGGGGCGGGATATCGAAGGGCTGACCTTGGCCCGGGCGGTGGGGTATCACATTGAGCGGCGGGTGTTTTTGAACGCCAATAGGACTGTGGTGCTCTGACGGGCGCCATCGCAGGCAAGCCAGCTCCTACAGTAGGAATGCGTACACCTGTAGGAGCGGGCTTGCCCGCGAAGAGGCCCTTACTAACAACGCAATAACAGCATCTGCAACCCGAGCACTTAAACGCGCAGCCCAACCCAAGGGCTACGCAGTTCCATAAAAACAACAGCGAGGTGAAAGCATGTCTGGTAATCGTGGTGTCGTGTATCTCGGCAACGGTCAGGTCGAAGTACAGAAAATCGACTATCCCAAAATGCAGGACCCCCGTGGCAGGAAGATTGAGCACGGCGTCATCCTGCGCGTGGTCTCCACCAATATCTGCGGCTCCGACCAACACATGGTGCGCGGCCGCACTACCGCCCAGACCGGCCTGGTACTGGGCCATGAAATCACCGGCGAGGTGATCGAGAAGGGCAGTGATGTCGAGAACCTGAAACTCGGCGACCTGGTGTCGGTGCCGTTCAACGTTGCATGCGGGCGCTGCCGTTCCTGCAAGGAGCAACACACCGGCGTATGCCTGACTGTCAACCCGGCCCGTGCCGGTGGTGCCTACGGCTATGTGGACATGGGTGACTGGACCGGCGGCCAGGCCGAGTACGTGCTGGTGCCGTATGCCGATTTCAACCTGCTCAAACTGCCGGATCGCGACAAGGCCATGGAGAAAATCCGCGACCTGACGTGCCTCTCCGACATCCTGCCGACCGGCTATCACGGTGCAGTCACCGCCGGCGTTGGCCCTGGCAGTACCGTCTACATTGCAGGCGCCGGTCCGGTTGGCCTGGCTGCTGCGGCCTCCGCTCGCCTGCTGGGTGCGGCGGTGGTGATCATTGGTGACGTCAACACCATCCGCCTGGCCCATGCCAAGGCCCAGGGTTTTGAAGTGGTCGACCTGTCCACCGACACCCCGCTGCACGAACAGATTGCCGCGCTGCTCGGCGAGCCGGAAGTGGACTGTGCTGTTGACTGTGTGGGCTTTGAAGCGCGCGGTCATGGGCACGACGGTGTCAAGGCGGAAGCCCCGGCCACGGTACTCAACTCACTGATGGGCGTGGTGCGCGTCGCAGGCAAGATCGGCATCCCCGGCCTGTACGTCACCGAAGATCCGGGTGCGGTGGACGCTGCCGCGAAAATGGGCAGCCTGAGCATTCGCTTCGGCCTGGGCTGGGCCAAGTCCCACAGCTTCCACACCGGCCAGACCCCGGTGATGAAGTACAACCGCCAGTTGATGCAGGCGATCATGTGGGACCGCATCAACATCGCCGAAATCGTCGGCGTACAGGTGATCAGCCTGGACGACGCACCACGCGGTTATGGCGAGTTCGATGCCGGTGTGCCGAAGAAGTTTGTGATTGACCCGCACAAGCTGTTCAGCGCGGCGTAGTCACAGCCACCGATAGCAATGTGGGAGCGGGCTGATGTGGGAGCCGGGCTTGCCCGCGATGGCAGCACCTCGGTCTATCTGAAACACCGAGTCGATGCAATCGCAGGCAAGCCAGCTCCCACACCCGTCCGCTCCCACATTGGTTGTGTGGTGTTTGAGCGTTAGCGAATTGCCAGCGCGCCCTGGTACACCGTCGGGCCGGTAGGCTGCTTGCTCACCGAGCCACCCTTGGTTTCCGAACTGACCATCAACTCGACCGGCTGGCTGATGGTTTCCTGTTGGCGCGGATTCAGGCCGATGATGCCTTTGCCATCCTCCGGCAACAGACCCAGGGATACCGGCGTGCCGCCCGCCGGCAGGGCCCACAGCTCGAGGCTGCGGTCCGGCTCCGGCGCAGTGGCCGCAATCGGTTGGACTTCCAGGTAATCCTTGTGCGCCATGATTTGCGCAGCCGGTTGTTGGGTGGTGCTGACCAGGGTCGCGGCGGACTTCACGCTGTCCTGTGTGTAGAGCGCGCCGCCGATACCGGCAACCACCACCACGCAGACGCCGATGAACAGGCGCGGGCGGGTCCAGAATGAGGGCTTGTGCTCGATCACTGGGGGTTGGGACGCAGTCATAAGGCTCTTCCTGACAAGTTTTGTAGTGTGTTGATTGACCCTGTGGCGGGCGATGGGTTCCTAGTGGCAGTTTGATGGTGTGGGGCTTTGGGGCATTTCTGAACAAATCTGTGGTGTGGAACAACCTATTGGATGCTGAGTCCAACGGCTGCTTCAGCTCCTAAATTTACGAGGTTGTCTCGATGAAGATTTCACGCGGTTTTGCCCTGTCCTGCCTTCTGACCGTGGCGGCCAGCCCGGTGTTTGCAGCAGGCTTCAGCCTGGGCGATGTGGCCAACGCCGTCGCCGGTGCCCAGGGTACCAACAAGGCCGCCGCCGCTGCGCCAACGTCTCAGACCGCCGGCCTGTTGGGCGCTTTGACCAAGCAGTTGAATGTCACCCCGGAGCAGGCTGTCGGTGGTACCGGCGCCATGTTGGGCCTGGCCAAGAACCAACTCAGCAGCACGGACTATTCGCAGTTGGGCAAAAGCGTACCGGGCCTGGACAAGCTGTCGGGTAGCAACGCATTGGGCAGCCTGGGCGCCCTGAGCGGCATGCTCGGCCAAACCGGTGGCAGCAAGACCAGCGGCCTCGATGGCCTGCTGGGTAACGTCAAGGACACCAACGACCTGAACACCGCGTTCAGCGCCTTGGGCATGGACAGCGGCATGATCGGCCAGTTTGCCCCGGTGATCCTGCAATACCTGGGCGGCCAGGGTGCCGACAGCTCATTGCTTGGCAAGCTGGCCCAGGCCTGGGGTACCGGCAGCTAAGGCCGTTCGGCGCGCAGTTGGGCGATGCGCGCATCCTTCTCCATCCAGAGCTGGTTGACCCAGTTCTGGACGCTCTGGCGAAACGCCGGATCATTCTCGTAATCCCCCTGCCACAACGCTGGATCCAGCTCGCGGGTGCGGATATCCACAATCACGCGGGGCACCGCGCCGCTGATCAAATCCCAGAACCCCGGAATCTTCTCCTGTGGATACACCACGGTCACGTCGAGGATCGCGTCCAGCTGTTCGCCCATTGCCGCCAGCACAAACGCCACGCCACCGGCCTTGGGCTTGAGCAGGCGGGCGAAAGGTGAGCCCTGTTGGGCACGCTTGGCCGCGGTGAAGCGCGTGCCTTCCAGGTAGTTGACCACCGTCACCGGCTGGCGCTTGAACAGCTCGCACGCCTGTTTGGTGATCTTCAGGTCCTGGCCCGCCCGTTCCGGGTGCTTGGCCAGGAACGCCTTGCTGTAGCGCTTCATGAACGGGTAGTCCAGGGCCCACCAGGCCAAGCCCAGGAACGGTACCCAGATCAGTTCCTTTTTCAGGAAGAACTTGAAGAACGGCGTGCGCCGGTTGAGGGTCTGGATCAGCGCCGGGATATCCACCCAGGATTGGTGGTTGCTGATCACCAGGTACGAGGTGTCGCCGCGCAGGCCCGTATCGCCGCGAATATCCCATTGGGTGGGGATGCACCAGGCGAAGATCAGCTTGTCGATCTCGGCCCAGGTCTCGGCGATCCACATCACTGCGGCTGAGGCGTAGTCCCGTGAACGACCGGGGGCCACCAGCTTGAGCAGGGCGAAGACCAGCAGGGGGCCGATCAGGATCAGCGTGTTGAGTAACAGCAGCAGTGTGACGAAACAGCCGGTGAGCAGGCGGCGCATAAGGAACTCTTGCAAGCGGTTGGACGGGCCATGATAAGCAGCTTGAGTCTAGAGGCCAAATCGCAAATGGCCTGACGAATGTTTCACTTTGTGTTGCGTATGCTGGGTAACGATCCAACTTTGGGCTGCGTTTGCAGTCTAGTATTCGCCTACTTACCTCAAGGAATCCTCCTACGTGAAATCTCTCCTTGCCCTATTAGCCGTGGTGGCCCTGCCGGTCATGGCCGCCGAACCGACCCTGTACGGGCGCTACGAATACATCCAGTTGCCGGAGATCGGCGAGACCTTCAAGGCCAAGATGGACACCGGTGCGCTGACCGCGTCGCTGTCGGCCCGTGACATCGAGACCTTCAGCCGCGATGGCGAGGACTGGGTGCGCTTCCGCCTCAGCGGCAAGGATGTGAGCAACAAGGTCTACGAACACAAAGTGGCGCGCATCAGCAAGATCAAGAACCGCGCCGACGAAGACGAAGACGGCGAAGAAACCAGCGTGGCCAAGCGCCCGGTGGTGGATCTGGAGATGTGCCTGGGCAACGTCAAGCGCACCGTCGAAGTCAACCTCACCGACCGCAGCAGTTTCAACTACCCGCTGTTGATCGGCGCCAAGGCCCTGCGTGAATTCGGCGCCGCCGTGAACCCGGCTCGCCGCTACACCGCCGACAAACCCGACTGCTGATTGACGCCGCATAAGGCATGGGGCACCGTTCACCTTTAGCTCCCAGTGCTCGGACGCCATGCCTCATATCCTGATTGTCGAAGACGAAGCGGCCATTGCCGATACGCTGATTTTTGCCCTGCAAGGCGAAGGCTTCACCACCACCTGGCTGACCCTCGGCCAGGCCGCGCTGGAGCATCAACGGCAGACCCCGGCAGACCTGCTGATCCTCGACATCGGCCTGCCGGACATCAGCGGTTTTGAAACCTGTAAGCAACTGCGCCGTTTCAGCGAAGTGCCGGTGATGTTCCTCAGTGCCCGCGACGGCGAAATCGACCGCGTGGTGGGCCTGGAAATCGGCGCCGATGATTATGTGGTCAAGCCCTTCAGCCCACGGGAAGTGGCGGCGCGGGTCAAGGCGATCCTCAAGCGTGTCGCGCCGGTTGCGGCGCCAGCCAGCGGCGGGCTGTTCCAGGTGGACCACGAGCGCGTGCAGATCCACTATCGCGGGCAGTTGCTGGGCCTGACCCGGCATGAGTTCCGTTTGCTCAACTGCCTGCTGGAGCAGCCCGAGCGGGTGTTCAGCCGCGAGCAACTGCTGGATGCCGTCGGCGTGGCCGCCGATGCCGGCTACGAGCGCAATATCGACAGCCATATCAAAAGCCTGCGCAGCAAGTTGCGGGGCGTGGCCGCCGATGGCGAGCCGATCCAGACCCATCGGGGCCTGGGCTACAGCTACAGCCCGAGCCACGCCTGATGCGCATGGGGCTGCGGATTTTCCTGGTGTATGCGCTGTTCATCGGCCTGACCGGCTACTTTGTGCTCAACACGGTGATGAAGGAAATCCGCCCCGGCGTGCGCCAGTCCACCGAAGAAACCCTGGTGGACACCGCCAACCTGCTGGCGGAAATCCTGCGTGAGGACGTGAAGCACGGCACCCTCGGCCAAAGCCACTGGCCGACCGTGCTCAAGGCCTACGGCGAGCGCCAGCCCGGCGCGACGATCTGGGGGTTGGCGAAGAATCAGGTCAACCACCGTATCTATGTCACCGACGCCAAGGGCGTTGTGCTGCTGGATTCGGCAGGAGTGGCAGTGGGCCAGGACTACTCGAAATGGAACGACGTGTACCTGACTCTGCGCGGCGAATACGGCGCCCGCTCCACCCGCAGCGATGCCGAAGATCCGGCCTCGTCGGTGATGCACGTTGGCGCGCCGATCCGTGATAACGGGCAGATCATCGGCGCGGTCACGGTGGCCAAGCCCAACAGCTCGCTGCAACCTTATGTCGACCGTACCGAGCGCCGCCTGCTGTGGTACGGCGCCGGCCTGGTGGCGCTAGGCCTGTTGCTGGGGGCGCTGTTGTCGTGGTGGCTGAGCGCTGCGCTGCGGCGCCTGACCACCTATGCCCAGGCTGTCAGCGAAGGGCGGCGCGCCGAGTTGCCGCACTATCGCGGCGGTGAGTTGGAGCAGCTGTCCACGGCGGTGGAGCACATGCGCACGCAACTGGAAGGCAAGGCCTATGTCGAGCGTTACGTGCACACCTTGACCCACGAACTGAAAAGCCCACTGGCCGCGATCCGGGGTGCGGCGGAGTTGTTGCAGGGTGAAATGACTGCGGCCCAGCAGCAGCGCTTTGTCGGCAACATCGCCAGCGAGAGCGCACGTCTGCAGCAGTTGATCGAGCGCCTGTTGAACCTGGCCCAGGTCGAGCAGCGCCAAGGGTTGGAGCAGCAAGCCACGGTGCCTTTGGCCGCGTTGGTGGATGAAGTCCTCAAGGCGCAATGCGCGCGGATCGAACAGGCCGGGTTGCAGGTCGAGCGTCTGATCGAGGCGGATGTAAAGCTGTATGGCGAGCCATTCCTGCTGCGCCAGGCCTTGGGCAACCTGCTGGAAAACGCCTTGGACTTTACCCCGCCCGGCGGAACTCTGCGCTTTAGCGCCCAGGTGCGGCATCACGATGTCGATGTGTGCCTGTTCAACCAGGCCGAGCCGATCCCCGAATACGCCCTGCCACGCCTGAGCGAGCGGTTCTACTCCCTGCCGCGCCCGGCCAGCGGGCGCAAAAGCACCGGCCTGGGCCTGAACTTTGTCGAAGAAGTCATGAAGCTGCACGGCGGCTCATTGCAGATCGGCAACGTGCCGGGCGGGGTGCAAGTGGTGCTGCATCTCCACACAGTCTCCACATTGCCCTCATAAATCCCCCACAGGCTGGCGCCAGACTCTCCCCATCAAAACAGGGAGATACCCATGAACCGCAGCCTGCTATTCAAACTGGGCGCCATCGCGCTGCTGATCCTGCTATTGCTGATTCCGTTGCTGATGATCAGCGGCATCATCAACGAGCGCCAGGCGCTACGCGACGGCGTATTGATGGACATTGCCCGCAGTTCCAGCTACAGCCAGCAGGTGAGCGGGCCGTTGATGGTGGTGCCGTATCGCAAGACCGTGCGTGAGTGGAAGCTCAATGAAAAGCTCAACAAACGCTATGAAGTGCTCAGCGAAGAGCAAGGCCGCCTGTACTTCCTGCCAGAACATTTCGAGCTCGACGGCAAGGTGCAAACCGAACTGCGGGCACGGGGGATTTACCAGGCGCGGCTGTTCCATGCCGACAACCGTATCAGTGGCCGCTTTGTGCTGCCGGCGCAGATGGGGATCAAGGAAGACTTTGCCGATTACACGTTTGAACAGGCGTTCCTGGCCGTGGGGATCAGCGACATTCGCGGGATCGAAAACGCCCTGAAACTGGAGCTGGGCAGCCAGCGCCTGGAGTTCGCCCCGGGCACCCAAGTGAGTTTCCTTGGCGCCGGGGTGCATGTCCCGCTGCCCGCCCAGGACAGCAAGAACCCTGCGCCCCTGGACTTCGCGTTCGATCTGCGGCTGCAAGGTACCGAGCAATTGCAAGTGCTGCCGGTGGGCAAGACCAGTGTGGTCAAGCTGGCGTCCAACTGGCCCCACCCAAGCTTTGTCGGCAACTTCCTGCCGGTGCAGCGCGAGATCAACGACCAAGGGTTCAGCGCCAACTGGCAGACCTCATTTTTCTCCACCAACCTTGAAGAGTCGTTGTACGGCTGCGTGGTCGCCAGTCGCTGCGACGACTTCAACCAGCGCAGCTTCGGCGTGAACTTTATCGACCCGGTGGACCAGTACCTCAAGAGCGACCGTGCGATCAAATATGCGCTGCTGTTTATCGCCCTGACGTTCGCCGGCTTCTTCCTGTTCGAAGTGCTCAAGAGCCTGGCGGTGCACCCGATCCAGTACGCGTTGGTGGGGGTGGCTCTGGCGTTTTTCTACCTGCTGCTGTTGTCGCTGTCCGAGCATATCGGCTTTGCCCTGGCGTACCTGATCTCGGCCAGTGCCTGTGTGTTGTTGATCGGTTTTTATGTGTGCCATGTGTTGCGCAGCGTGGCCCACGGCCTGGGATTCTCGGCGGGGTTGGCGGCGTTGTACGGCTTGCTGTACGGGCTGCTGAGTGCCGAGGATTACGCGCTGTTGATGGGCTCGTTGTTGCTGTTCGGGCTGCTGGGCACGGTGATGGTGCTGACACGCAAACTGGACTGGTATGGCGTGGGCAAGCGCAAGGCGAGTGAACAGGAGGCGATGCAATGATCGGGCTACGGGAGGACCAGCGGGAGAGGGTGCAACTGGTGGGGAAAATCAACGCACTGTTTGCGCAGTTGCGCGATGGACTTGTGGTGGTTGGAGGGCTTGCTGTGGCTAACAGGCCTGTTGTGGCAAACGGGCTTGTTGTGGCGAGCGGGCTTGCCCCGCGCTGGGCTGCGCAGCAGCCCCAACCCCAAGCACCGAGGAGTCCCTGACACACCGCATTCTGCTGGATTGGGGCTGCTGCGCAGCCCAGCGCGGGGCAAGCCCGCTCGCCACAACAAGCCTGCTCGCCACAAGAGGCCCGCTCGCCACGGCAAGCTGGTAGCTGCAGGCCTCAGGCAGGCGGCTGGGTCGCCAGCATCGAAGGCCGCTGGCTGACTTCGGCGTACCAGGCGGCCAGTTTGGGATTGCTCGAACGCCACTGCAGGTCCGGATGGCGAAAATCCACATAGCCCAAAGCGCAGGCGACACTGATGGCTGCGATGTCGAAATGGCAGGCCAGCTCGGCGATAGCGTCCCGTTCCAGCTCGGCCAGGGTGCGGCGGATTTTGTTGCGCTGTTCTTGCAGCCAGCTTTCCCACTGCTTGTCGGCCGGGCGCAGGGCAGTTTCATAGCGCATCAATACGGCCGCATCCATGATCCCGTCGGCCATCGAGGCCAGGGTCAGGCGCCGCCAGCGGGCCGAGCCGTCACGGGGGATCAGCGGTTTGCCGACGTGCTGGTGGTCGAAGTAGTCGAGGATCACCCGGCTGTCGTGCAACACATTGCCATCGGCCAGGCGCAGGGCCGGGATCTTGCCCACGGGGTTGCCTTCGTTCAGCGCGGGGATCGGGTTGACCGGCGTGACCAACACAGTCTCCAGGGCGACCCGGTCTTGCTGGCCGGTTTCGTGGAGCAGGACCAGGACTTTGCGGACAAACGGCGAAGCGGGGTGCTGGAACAACGTCATGCTGGGCGCGGACATGGGCAATCCTCGGAAAAGGTCGGCCATAGACTAGACAGTTGCGAGGTGACTGGCGAGGGGGATCTGGTTGTTTTTACGGGCCTCATCGCAGGCAAGCCCGCTCCCACAATTTGATTGGTGAACACCATCAAATGTGGGAGCTGGCTTGCCTGCGATGGCGTCCTCAAGGCCTGCGCACCAACCCCCACACCCCGACAACTGCCGGTATCCCCAACCCCAGCCAGCTAAGGGAATCCCAAACCCCATCCCCCAACAGCGCCGCAAACAACCCCCCGGCACTGAGCAGCCCGATTGCCAGCGGCACCCCGAACACCTTCCAGAAATTCGATTGCCGCGGCCTCATGGCTTGGCCGCCTTGCGCCGCACCAGCCACAGGTACACACCGCTGCCCAGCACGATGATGGTCAGCACATCCAGCACCGCCCAGAGGATTTTCATCGGCATGCCGCCATAGTCGCCAAAGTGCAAGGGCTGGGACATGCCCATGGCGTCCATGTACCACGGCCGCCCGGCCACGGCGGTGACGCTCAGATCGCTGGCGTCGATCAGCACCGGCGTCAGCAGGTGCGAGGTCAGGTGTGTGCTGCCTTTCATAAACACCGCGTAATGGTGCTCGCTGGAAAACCGCGTGCCGGGGAACGCAATAAAGTCCGGGGTCATGCCCGGCGCGACCTGTTCGGCGATTTTCAGCAGGTCAGTGGCCGGCGCCCGCAAGGTCAGCGGCGGTGCGTTCTTGTAGGGTTCGATCATCGCGGTGAGGCTGTCATTGCGCCAGGCGGCGATGATCAGGTCGGCACAGGCGCTGATCACCCCGGTGACGCCCACCACCAGCGCCCAGGTCAGGGTGACGACGCCGATCAGGTTATGCAGGTCCAGCCAGCGCAGGCGCGTGGATTTGTCCTGGCGCACGGTGGCGAACTTCAAGCGCCGCATGAACGGCAGGTACAACACCGTGCCGGAAATGATCGCGACCACAAACAGCACACCCATGAACGCCAGCAGCAACTTGCCCGGCAGCCCGGCGAACATATCCACATGCAGGCGCAGCAGGAACATCGTCAAGCCGCCATTGGCCGAAGGCATCTCCACACTGTCCCCGGTACGCGCGTCCAGCATGAAGGTGTGCGACGAATTGGGCTCGGTCCCGGCGGTGGCCGCCATGATTGCAATCACGCCGTTCTTGTCGTCTTCGTCCCAGGCCAGGTACTGCATGGCTTCGCCAGGACGATGGGCCTGGGCCTTGGCCACCAGTTGCTCAAGGTTGAGCTGCGGGGTATCGGCCGGCATCTGCTTGAGCTCGGGCTCGTTGCCCAGCAAGTGATCGATCTCATGGTGAAAGATCAACGGCAGGCCGGTCAGCGCCAGCATCAGCAGGAATACGGTGCAGATCAGGCTGGTCCAGGTGTGGATGAAGGACCAGCGGCGGATGGTTGTGCTTTTCATTTCATAGCCTTCAGACAAGCCAAAGCCGCCCACGGGAGGCGGCCTGGCTGTGGAGCAGGTTAGCTCAGTGCATTACCACTGGTAGGTGGCGCTGGCGACGACGCTGCGTTGATCACCGTAGTAGCAGTAGTTGGCGTCACATGTGGACAGGTACTCTTTATCGAAGAGGTTGGTGGCGTTCAGTTTCACCGAGGCGCCCTTGAGGCTCTTGTCCAGGCGGCCGAGGTCGTAGTGAACCGCACCGTCGAACACGGTGTAGGCATTGGCTTTGCCCAGCCAGGTGTTGGCTTGGTCACCGTAGGTATTTCCGGTGTAGCGGGCACCAAAGCCGATGCCGAAACCGTCGAGCACACCGTCGTGCCAGGTGTAGTCGGTCCACAAGGAGGCTTGCTGGTTGGGCATCAATGTGAGGCGATTGCCTTTATAGATGCCTTTTTGTACTTCGGATTTGGCCAAGGTGTAGGCGGCGATGACCTTTAGGTTCTCGGTCACGTCAGACACGGCTTCGAGCTCCAGGCCTTTAACCTTTACTTCGCCGGTCTGGCCGTTGATTTGCTGGCCCCCTGCGCCGAGGGTCGTTACCTGCACATTCTTCTGGGTCAGGTCGTAGATCGCCGCACTCAGCAGCGTATTGGAGCCGGGCGGCTGGTACTTGACCCCCATTTCCCATTGCTTGCCTTCCGTTGGTTTAAACGTCTTGAGTGCGTTTGTATCTGCGTTGCTCGCCGGTTGGAACGATTCGGCATAGGACAAGTACGGTACGAAGCCCGAGTCGAACACATAGCTCAGTGCCGCATTGCCACTGAAGTGTTTGATGCGGTCAGTGTTGGTCGCATCGCTGTCGTTGAAGTAGGTGGTGCCCTGGTGTACCCAGTCTTCACGCCCGCCCAAGGTCAGGCGCCACTTGTCCAAGGCCATCTGGTCCTGCACGTAGAGGCCGGTTTGCACGGTTTTCTGATTGTAGTCATAAAACGGTCGGACATTCGTCGGGCGTAGAGTTGGTTGGGTGTTGATCGGGTTGAAGATGTTGATATCTGACGCCGTCCCATATATCGCTCGATAGGATGTATCGGTGCGTTGATGGTCAAGGCCCAGCAGCAAGGTATGGATGATGTTGCCGGTGGCAAAATCTGCCTGAAAATTGTTGTCCAGCGCGAACTGGCCAATGTTTTCGTCAACGTTGGTGGTAGATCGGCTGATATTGCCTGCAGCATCAGCCGGAGACCAGGTATAGGAGCCCACAGTTAGTTGCTGGAACGACAGCTCCGACTTGGTGTAACGCAAGTTTTGCTTGAACTGCCAGATATCGTTGAAGCGATGCTCAAAGGCATAGCCCAGAGCGTAGTAGGTCCGGTCGTAGAACTCATAGTCCGGATCACCGAGGTTCTTGTGGTGCGAGATCTTGCCCAGTGGTGATTTGATCTTGGTGCCCTGAATCGGCAGGAACTGGCTGGTGGTGCCGGTATCGTCGCGAGTGAACTGCGAGAGCAGGGTCAGCTTGGTATCGGTATCGATATTCCAGGTCAGGCTCGGCGCGATGTTATAGCGCTTGTTGTCGATGTGATCGACTTGTGTGCCGGCGTCCCGCACCACGCCACTGAGGCCATAGAGGAACTGACCTTCATCATCGATCTTGCCGGTGCTGGCGAAGTTGATCTGGCGATAGTTGTCGCTGCCGTACTGCACCTGGATGGCATTGCTCGATTCTGCGTTGGGGCGTCGGCTGACCATATCCAGCAGACCGCCTGGTGGGGTCTGGCCGTAGACCGACGAGGCAGGGCCACGCAGCAGGGCGAGGCGGTCGAGGTTCCAGGTTTCTGCTTTCGGGTTGGCGTAAACGCCACGCGGCAATGGCAGGCCATCGAGGAAATGGGTGGGTTCGAAGCCTCGTACGCGCATCCAGTCGTAGCGAGTGTCACTGCCGTAGCTGGCGGAAACGATGCCGGGCATGTACTTGACCGCGTCATCCAGGTTCTGCACGTTGCGGTCCAGCATCTGCTGGCGGGTCGCTACGGAGATTGAACGTGGTGCTTCTACCAGCGCGGTATCAGTCTTGCTCCCCGCCGCCGTACGCGTAGCGACATAACCCTCCACCGGGCCCCAGGCGCTTTCATAGTTGCCTTGGCCAATGATGCTGGTCTCGGGCAGGGCAACGACACCCTCCGGAACCGGCACCAGGCTGAAGGTGCCGGCGCTGCTCTGCTCCAACTGCAAGCCGCTGCCGCGCAAGGCTTCACGCAGGGCGCCCTGGGCGTCGAACTGGCCCTTGACCGGGGCCGAGGTCTTGCCTGCGGCCAGTGCTGGGTTGAGGGTCAATGCCAGGCCGGCCTGGCTGGCGATCTGGTTCAGGGTGCTGGCCAGGGGCGCGGCAGGCAGGTTGTAGGCGCGCACGCTGGACGCTTGTTCGGCGGCGATCAGCGCAGTGCTGGCCAGCGGGGCGCTGAGGGCAATGGCCACGGCTAACAGGCTGGGGCGCAACAAGGTGTCTAGCGTGCGGGACATACGGCGGCTCCTGAATGGAAATATTTCTCAATTGCCTGTGTGCCGAGCGAGAATCAAAAAGTGATAGGGCTGTGGGGAAATATTTTTTGTCTGGGAGGAAATGGGGGCTTTCAGAGCCCTATCGCAGGCAAGCCAGCTCCCACATTGATGGTATGCACAATTCAAAATGTGGGAGCTGGCTTGCCGGCGATAGGGCCCTAAGGCTTACCCGCGACCTTTGGCACCACCGTCACCCACCACGGCGTACGCTGCTGGATCTGCACTGGCAGGGTTGGCAGCAGCGCATTCAAGGCCAGGTCGGTGTCCTGCAACGGGAAGCTGCCGGTGATGCGCAGGTCGGCCACGTTTTTGTCCACACCCAGGTAGCCGCTGCGGTAGCGGCCGAGTTCCTCGACCACATCCGCCAGCCGTGCGTTGTCTACCACCAGCATGCCGCGGGTCCAGGCGTCGGTGCCGGGGCTGACGGTCAGCAGTGGGCCGAGGCCGTCATGGCGCATCAACACCTGCTGGCCTTCCTTGAACACCTGCTCCTGCTGCAACGCCTCGGGCTGCGCCGCGACGGCCGACTGCAAAACGCTGAGCCGCGTACCGTCGTCCTCGCGTTTGACGATAAACCGCGTGCCCAGGGCGCGCAGGCTGCCGTCGCGGGTCTCGACGATAAAGGGGCGGGCATCGTTGTGGCCGGTCTCGACGAGGATCTCGCCGTCCTGCAACACGATCACACGGCGTTTTTCGTCAAAGCGCACATCAATGGCGCTGTGGGTATTGAGGTTGATCAGCGTGCCATCCGCCAGTTTCAGCGTGCGCTGTTCGCCGGTGGCGGTGCGTTGGTCGGCCAGCCAATAGTTGATCGGCACGTAGCGCTGGCCGGCGAACAGCACCAGGCCGCAGACCAGCACCACACTGGCCAGGCCGCTGCCGAGCTTGCGCACCCGCTGGCGGATGTTTTCACGCGATTGCAGCAGCGCCGCCCGCGCCGGGCCGCTGGCCACGCTGAAACGCTGATCGAGCATGCCCAGTTGGCGCCAGGCACGGGCGTGCTCATCGTTGCTGGCTAGCCATTTCCTGAATTCTTCATGCTCCACGGCACTGCGCTCCCCGGAATCGAGGGACAGTTGCCAGGCAATCGCAGCATCCAGCACGCGTGCCGAAACCGGTTTGGAACTGATCTGAGTCACAGCGGTTCGCCATACAGTGCGATGTAGCACTGGCGAATGCCCTGGGCCAGGTACTGTCGCACCCGCGGCACGGAAACCCCCAGGCGCTGGGCGATTTCGGCGTGGCCCAGGCCATCGAGGCGGTTATAGAGGAAGGCGGCGCGGGCCTTGCTGGAGAGCTTGCCGAGCAGGCGGTCGATGGCCTTGAGGTCTTCGAGGATCAGATGCTGTTCTTGTGGGGAAGGGTGCTCGCTTTCCGGGATCAGCATCAGTTCGGTGAGGTAGGCCTGTTCCAGCGCCGCGCGGCGGAAATAGTCGAACAGCAAGCCCTTGGCGACGGCCACCAGGAAGGCCCGGGGTTCGCGCGGCTCGCGCAGTTCTTCACGGCCCAGCAGGCGCATGAAGGTGTCCTGGCTCAGGTCCTCGGCACGGCTGGGGCACGCCACGTTGCGCCGCAGCCATGCCAGCAGCCAGCCGCGATGGTCACGGTACAACGTGCCAACAAGCTCACTGTGGGGACTTTGGGCTGACGACAAGGCATCACCAATCGGCAAGTTTAAACTAACGAGAATTATTCGCGATTGTGGCAGAGGCGATGAGGCGGCGCAATTGGCGTTGGTCGGATGATGGCACCACAACCCATTCCAGGAGCCGGGTTGTGGTGTTTAGAAGGACGGGGCTTGCTTGCGACGTTTCCACTGGCTCAGGCGCTGCTGCAACAGTGCCGGGCTGTCCAGCCCTTGCTGGCGGGCGCGGCTGAACAGAATCAACATCAACTCGGCGGTGGCCAGGGCATCGGCGCTGGCGTGATGGCGTTCACCGACTTGCAGGTTGAAGTGGGCGATCCAGTCATCCAGGCCCGCTTCGCGAATATGCGCTTGGGGACACAGCAGCGGCGCCAGGTCTGCCACGTCGAGGAACGGATGGGCCAGGCGATAACCCAGGCTGTCCTTGAGCGCCCGGCCGAGCATGTGTTGGTCGAACGGTGCGTGGAATGCCAGCAGCGGGCTGTCGCCGACAAAATCCATGAAATCCAGCAACGCTTCGGCAGGATCGCAACCGGCGGCGATCGCACTGGGGCCCAGGCCGTGGATCAATACACTGGGGCTGAGTTTGGTGTGCGCCCGCAGCAAAGTGCGCTCGAACTGCTGGGAAAAGTCGATGGCACCGTCTTCGATCACCACCGCGCCGATCGACAGTACCAGGTCGCGATTGAGGTTCAGGCCGCTGGTTTCCAGGTCCAGGACCACCCAGCGCTGGTCACGCAAGGTGTTTTCGCCGAGTGCGCCGGCAGTTGGCAGTTGCGCCAGCCGTACTTTTTGATGCTCATCCAGCCCCGGCCGGTGAGGGCGTAGCCAACTGAACAGGCTCACAGCTGATACCTCAGGGCCAGGCTGCTTTGCAGGCGCTGGGCCTGGCGCAGGGATTCGCGCAGGATGCGCCGGTCCAGGTGGTTGAGGCTGTCAGGGTCGACCCGGTTGGAGTACGGCTGGTTCTCGCGGGTCTGCAACTGGTGCTGCTGCATGCGGGTTTGCTGGATAAAGTGGTAGGCCTCTTCATAGGCTGCGCCGTCCAGGCGTTCGATCACCTCTTTATCCACCAGTTGGCGCAAGCGTTCCAGGGTGTTGTTGGCGGCGATCCCATTGGCCAGGGCCAACAGGCGGGCACCGTCTACGAACGGTGTCAGGCCCTGCACCTTGAGATCCAGGGTGGCCTTGTCCGAGCCTTTGCGCGTCAACACAAAGTCCCGGAAGCGCCCCACCGGCGGGCGCTGGCGCAAGGCGTTCTCGGCCATCATCCGTTGGAACAGGCGGTTGTCTGCGACCTGGTCAAGAATGCCCTGGCGCAACTGGTCGCGGCCCAGTTCATCGCCCCATACCACGCGCAGATCGAAGTAGATGCTGGATTTGAGCAGGTTCTCCGGCGTCGCCTCGCGGATAAACGCAGCAAAGCGCCGGGCCCACTCGGCGCGGGACAGGCACAGCTCGGGGTTGCCGGCCATGATATTGCCCTTGCACAGGGTAAAGCCGCACAGCGCCAGGCTTTGGTTGATCTGCTGCGCCAGCGGCAACAGCAGGCCACGGATCTCGGCCGCGTGGGCGGCGTCCCGTGCATCAAACAGGATGCCGTTGTCCTGGTCGGTATGCAGGGTCTGTTCGCGGCGGCCCTCGCTGCCGAAACACAGCCAACTGAACGGTACGCCGGGGTCGCCTTTATCGGCGATGCTCAGTTCGATCACCCGGCACACCGTGTGATCGTTGAGCAGCGTGATGATATGGGTGATCTGGGTCGAGGACGCGCCATGGGCCAGCATGCGTTCCACCAGTTGGCCGATTTCGCCACGCAGCGCCACCAGGTTTTCCACACGTGGTGCATTGCGGATGGTGCGGGCCAGGTGCACCAGGTCGACCCGTTGCAGGGAAAACAGGTCACGCTCGGACACCACGCCACACAAGCGTCGATCCTTGACCAGGCACACGTGGGCGATGTGCCGTTCGGTCATGGCGATAGCCGCGTCGAAGGCGCTGTGATCCGGGCTGAGGAAGAACGGCGCCTGGGTCATATGGCGTTCGATGGCCTGGGTGAAGTCGCTGGTGCCATCGGCTACCACATGGCGCAGGTCACGCAGGGTGAAAATCCCCAGGGGCGCCTTGTGTTCATCGACCACCACGATGCTGCCGACCTGCTGCTCATGCATCAACGTGACCGCCTCACGCAGCGGTGTCAGCGGGCTGCACGTTACCGGGTGGCGCATGGCCAACTCACCCAGGCGGGTATTGAGTGAGTACTGGGTGCCGAGGTTTTCTACGGCTTTCTGCTGGACTTGCTGGTTGACCTGATCCAACAGGCTACTGACCCCGCGCAAGGCAAAATCGCGGAACGCCCCGGACAGCGCAAACAGCTTGATAAACGCCGGTTTGTTCAATTGCAGGCAGAAGGTGTCTTCGGCGGCTTTGTGCTCGGTGCGGGTGGCCCGCTCTCCCAGCAGCGCGGCCAGGGGGAAGCATTCTCCGGTGGCGATTTCGAAGGTGGTTTCGGCCGAATCCGGGCGCTGCCCGACCACGCGGCCCTGCTTGACGATATAGAAGTGCTCCACGGGGCCCGCCGACGGTTTGAGAATGCTCTCGCCGGGGCCGTAGAAGCGCAATTGGCACTGTTCCACCAGGAACGCCAGGTGGGCGTTTTCCATCTGGTTGAAGGGCGGGAACCGTTGAAGGAATTGCAGGGTGCCGTGAATGTTCTGCAACACCGCAGTTTTCCCTGCCTGGGTGAAAGCATCAGCTTTACTCATAACCATGACCGCAGTTTTTTGTCGTTATCGTCCTTCATGGTCGACCCCCACGCGGCGGGTGCCCATTGGACGTAAGTCTAGGTAGCTATAAGACCTTCGATGACTAAGGAAAAACCCTACATGAATATCGTCCAGACCCGTAGAACGCCCACTAGGAAAACTATCCGACGAAGTGCACATTGTTCGCCCTTCCGGCGATGTCTGACTAGTGTGCTGGGAGATTGAGAAGAATTGCCGAGAGACGTATGCCCGACCTAGATATTCTGAGTGACGCCGAGCGCGAAGCGCTGAGCGCCGTGATGCTGGAGCCTGATTTACCGCCGCAGCGGGTGCTGATCGTCGATGACGATAAAGACGCCCGGGAATTGCTGGCCGAAATCCTGGGGCTGGACGGCATTCGCTGCATGACGGCGGACAGTGGCGAGGCAGCGTGGGAATTGTTGAAGTCCAGCACGTCCATCGGCTTACTGATCACCGACCTGCGCATGGCCCCCAGCAACGGCCTGCAACTTATCCGCCAGGTGCGCGAATCCACCCGCGCGGCATTGCCGATCATCATCATGTCCGGGGACGCCGAAGCGCCGGACGTGATCGATGCAATGCATCTGAGCGTGGTGGACTTTCTGCTCAAGCCGATTGATAGCGTGAAGTTGGCGAAGATGGTCAAGCGCGAGTTGGGGATGGCGCAGTAGTTACCACTCATCGAAACTGTCAATTCTGACAGTCATTCGGCCACAATTTGGCACTGAGTTTGAACATGCTGGCGTACTGCTGAACGTACGTTACGCGAAGAGTGATGGTTCTCCTATTGTGCTCAATGGCACGTTCAATAACTCATCCACCTGATGGTTTTGTTGTTGGAACCACGCATTAAAAAGCCCTGATCTTTCGATCAGGGCTTTTTTACGTGCGGTTACTCAAAGACCATTCTTGGCCTTGAACTCCCGACGCCGACGATGCAACACCGGCTCGGTATAACCGTTGGGTTGCTTGGTCCCTTCAATCACCAACTCCACCGCTGCCTGGAACGCGATATTGCTGTCGAAGTCCGGGGCCAAGGGACGGTACAGCGCGTCCCCGGCATTCTGCCGATCCACCACTGGCGCCATGCGCTTGAGGCTTTCCATGACCTGGGCTTCGCTGACCACGCCATGGCGCAGCCAGTTGGCGATGTGCTGGCTGGAGATACGCAGGGTGGCGCGGTCTTCCATCAGGCCCACATCGTTGATATCCGGCACTTTCGAGCAACCCACGCCCTGGTCGATCCAGCGCACCACGTAGCCGAGGATGCCCTGGGCGTTGTTATCCAGCTCGTTGCGGATTTCTTCCTCGGACCAGTCGGTGTTCTGGGCCAGGGGAATAGTCAGGATGTCGTCCACCGAAGCGCGTTCGCGCTTGGCCAGTTCGGCCTGGCGGGCAAATACGTCGACCTTGTGGTAATGCAGCGCGTGCAAGGCGGCAGCCGTCGGCGACGGTACCCACGCGGTGTTGGCGCCGGCCAGCGGGTGAGCGATTTTCTGCTCGAGCATGGCGGCCATCAAGTCGGGCATTGCCCACATGCCTTTACCGATTTGCGCACGACCTTGCAGGCCGGTGCTCAAGCCAATATCAACGTTCCAGTTCTCGTAGGCGCCGATCCATTTTTCCGCCTTCATCGCCGCCTTGCGCACCATCGCGCCGGCTTCCATGGAGGTGTGGATTTCGTCGCCGGTGCGGTCGAGGAAGCCGGTGTTGATAAACACCACGCGCTCGCTGGCAGCCTTGATACAGGCCTTGAGGTTGACCGTGGTGCGGCGCTCCTCGTCCATGATGCCGACCTTGAGGGTGTTGCGCGGCAGGTTCAGCACCTCTTCGATGCGCCCGAACAGTTCGTTGGTGAACGCGGCTTCTTCGGGGCCGTGCATCTTCGGTTTAACGATGTACACCGAGCCGGTGCGGCTGTTCTTGCGGCTGTTGTTGCCATTGAGGCTGTGGACCGCTGCCAGGCTGGTGATCAGGCCGTCGAGGATGCCTTCTGGCACTTCATTGCCCTGGGCATCGAGGATGGCGTCGATGGTCATCAGGTGGCCAACGTTGCGCACGAACAGCAGCGAGCGACCATGCAGGGTCACCGCATTGCCGTCGACACCGGTGTAGGTGCGGTCGGCGTTCATGGTGCGGGTAAAGGTCTTGCCGCCCTTGGCCACTTCTTCGGCCAGGTCGCCCTTCATCAGGCCGAGCCAGTTGCGGTAGATCACCACTTTGTCGTCGGCATCGACGGCGGCGACGGAGTCTTCGCAGTCCATGATGGTGGTCAGCGCGGCTTCCATCAGGATGTCTTTGATGCCGGCGGCGTCGGTCTGGCCGACCGGGGTGCTGGCGTCGACCTGGATTTCGAAGTGCAGGCCGTTGTGCTTGAACAAGATGGCGATTGGCTGGGCGGCATCGCCCTGGTAGCCGATCAACTGGGCATCACTGCGCAGGCCGCTGTTGCTGCCACCCTTGAGGCTGACCACCAACTTGCCGTCGACGATCTTGTAGCCGGTGGAATCGACATGGCTGCCGGCGGTGAGCGGTGCGGCTTCGTCGAGGAAGGCGCGGGCGAAGGCGATGACCTTGTCACCGCGCACCTTGTTGTAGCCCTGGCCTTTCTCGGCGCCGTCGGCTTCGCTGATGGCGTCGGTGCCATACAGCGCGTCGTACAGCGAGCCCCAACGGGCGTTGGAGGCGTTGAGGGCGAACCGCGCATTCATCACCGGCACCACCAGCTGCGGGCCGGCCATACGGGCGATTTCGTCATCGACGTTTTGTGTGGTCGCCTGGAAATCCGCCGCTTCTGGCAGCAGGTAGCCAATGTCTTGCAGGAAGGCTTTGTAGGCCACCGCGTCGTGGGCCTTGCCGGCGTGGGTCTGGTGCCAGCTATCGATCCGCGCTTGGAAATCGTCGCGTTTGGCGAGTAGGGCTTTGTTCTTCGGTGCCAGGTCGTGGATGACCTTGTCGGCGCCGGCCCAGAACTGGTCGGCGGTCAGGCCGGTACCGGGAATGGCTTCGTTGTTCACGAAGTCGAACAGGACTTTGGCGACCTGCAGGCCACCGACTTGAACGTGTTCAGTCATTGCTTGCCTCACTCTGCGGAGCTAATTCGCTTTTCAGCTTTTCAATTTACCAATGAAGCCTCTGGCCATTTAAACCACAAACCCAAGGCACCAGTACATGCCATCAACGGCGGCTGGGTGGTTCCAATCAACGGCGCAAGGCTTGCTGACGGGCTGTTCGGGGTTCTGACGGCGCCTGGGCAGACATCGACCTAACGTTATGTAGTGCGCGCCGAGGCATACTACATGATGAGTTGCGGTTGTGAAAATTAGACTAAATACGTCGTTTAGCGACCCACTTTGGTTGTACGGTCACAGCGGGGAATGGGATGTTCTCAAAAAACCAATGGATTGTTCCATATAAATATAAAAATGGTACACGATTTGTTTTGCGGCTCGCTCCTACAGGCAGGTGCCTATAATCGAGTATTCATCACCAGAGGACTGTTGCCATGGACCATCTCGTACTCACTGTCATCGCCGCCGACAAACCCGGCGTGGTCGAGCGTGTAGCCCACTGCATTGCCGAGCGCGGTGGCAACTGGCTGGAAAGTCGCATGGCCCATATGGCCGGGCAATTTGCCGGGATCCTGCGGGTCAGTGTGCCAATGGAAAACCGCAGTGAGCTGGTCAGTGCCCTGGAGGACCTGTCCACCCATGGCATTCGTGTGCTGGTCGGTGAAAGCAGCGGCGCGCAGGCATCGGCGAGCAAGCCGATCCTGATGACCCTGGTGGGCAATGACCGGCCGGGGATCGTGCGTGAAATCACCGCGCTGTTGAGCAAGCAAGGGGTCAACCTGGAGCGCCTGAGTACCGACGTGCGCCCGGCGCCCATGAGCAGCGACCCGTTGTTTCACGCCGAGGCCGCGCTGGCGGTGCCTTCCACCCTGGCGCTGGACACGTTGCAGGCTGCCCTGGAAACCCTGGCCGATGATCTGATGGTGGAGTTGCAGCTGCGCAGCGAGGAATAACCGTCCACAGGGTTGTTCACGGAAATCTTGCATGGGCCTGTGGATAAGCTGTAGAGACTCGGCGCCAGGCCGCGCCGGCCGTGGCTTGCGGCGTGTTGAGCAAAAAACGAGCAATTTCAAAGGCTTGTGCACAAACGCCGGGGATCAGGTTGTGGATAACCTTGGGGTGAAACCCTGCAAGCCAAGCCGGCTGTGGCTTGCAAGGGTTTGTACATTATTTGATCAGCGTTTACGCAGGCTCAGCCATGCGTCGATGCTGTAGACCGCAAGCCCCGCCCAGATAAATACGAACGCGACCAGGCTGGCGGGGCTCATGTGTTCGTCGAAGAGCAGCACCGCCTGCAGCAGGACCAGGGTCGGCGCCAAGTACTGCAGGAAACCGAGCGTGGTGTACGGCAAGTGCCGCGCGGCGGCGTTGAAACACACCAGCGGGATCAATGTCACCGGGCCTGCGGCCACCAGCCACCAGGCTTCGGATGTGCTCCAGAACGCCATATTGGCGCTATGGGCAGTGGGGTTGAGCAGCAGCCACGCCAGGGCAATCGGCACCAGCATCCAGGTTTCCACCACCAGGCCCGGCAATGCCTTGACCGGCGCCTGCTTGCGGATCAAGCCGTAGAAACCAAAGGTCAACGCCAGCACCAACGACACCCACGGCAAACTCCCGACCTGCCATACCTGTTGCGCCACACCCACGGCGGCCAGCCCGACGGCGACCCATTGCAGGCGCCGCAGGCGTTCACCGAGCAGCAGCATGCCCAGCAGCACGTTGACCAGCGGGTTGATGTAGTAACCCAGGCTGGCTTCGAGCATGCGCCCACTGTTGACCGACCATACATAGGTCAGCCAGTTGCCTGCGATCAACGAGCCGCTCAACGCCAGGATCGCCAGGCGCTTGGGGTTGTCCCGCAGTTCGCGCCACCAGCCGGGGTGTTTCCACACCAGCAACAGCAAACCGCCGAACAGCGCCGACCACAGTACGCGGTGGACGATGATTTCGGCGGCCGGCACGCTGGCGATGGCTTTGAAGTAGAGCGGGAACAGGCCCCAGATGACGTAGGCACTCAGGCCCAGGATATACCCGCGACGCGGGTTGGCGGCTTGCATGCAGAATCCTTGCATAGGCAGCTAACAAAGCCGTGATTGTAAGGAAGTTTGTCTATCGATGGGTCGGCTTTTTGTAGGAGCGCGCTTGCTCGCGAAAAACCTGAGGGCGCCGCTGGGTGTCAGGTTTCCCGCGTTATCGCTAACGACCTTCGTCGGCACGCCGCCCGGAAACTAGCTCGCTCCTACATGATGAGCGAGCGTGATTTCCTAGAATAATTTCAGGGGTTCTTCGTTGAGTGCCGACAATTGCTCGCGCAGCGCCAGCACCTGGTCGCCCCAATACCGCTCGCTGCCAAACCACGGGAAGCTGTGGGGGAATGCCGGATCATCCCAGCGCCGTGCCAGCCAGGCGCTGTAGTGCATCAGGCGCAGGGCGCGCAGAGGCTCGATCAGCGCCAGTTCGCGAGGATCGAAATCGTGGAATTCCTGGTAGCCGTCCATCAACTCCGACAACTGCCCCAGGCATTCCTGGCGATCGCCGGCGAGCATCATCCATAAATCCTGGACCGCCGGGCCCATGCGGCAGTCGTCGAGGTCGACGATATGGAACATCTCATCGCGACACATCATGTTGCCGGGGTGGCAGTCGCCATGCATGCGGATGTTCTTGTGCGGCGTGGCGCTGTACACATCCTCCACGCGCTTGAGCAAGTCACGGGCCACGGATTCGTAGGCAGGCAGCAGGCTCTTGGGAATGAAGTTGCCTTCGAGCAACGTGTTCAGGGAGTCATGACCGAAGTTCTTCACCCCCAGGGCTTCGCGGTGTTCGAAGGGGCGGGTGGCGCCCACCGCATGCAAGCGCCCGAGCAACTGCCCAAGGCGGTACAACTGATCGAGATTGCCCGGCTCCGGCGCCCGGCCACCACGGCGAGGGAACAGGGTGAAACGAAAGCCCGCGTGTTCGAACAGGCTTTCGCCGTTATGGATCATCGGGGCGACCACAGGCACTTCGCATTCGGCCAGTTCGAAGGTGAAGCGGTGTTCTTCAAGGATCGCTTCGTTGGTCCAGCGCTGGGGCCGGTAGAACTTGGCGATCAGCGGCTCGCAGTCTTCGATGCCGACTTGATACACCCGGTTTTCGTAGCTGTTGAGCGCCAAAACGCGGGCGTCGCTGAGAAAATCGATGCTTTCGACAGCGTCGAGAACCAGGTCGGGGGTCAATGTTTCAAACGGGTGGGCCATGCGAACTCCTGCGCGCAGCAGGTCGCCGCGTCCGGCCGGGTATGGTAGCGCACCGGGCTGGAGATAGGTGGTGTGTGTACTATCGCCTTCGCGAGCAAGCCCGCTCCCTCACTTGGCCGGTGTACACAGAAACACTGTGGGCTTGCCCGCGATGAGGCCCTGAAGATCACCTAGACCGGCGTGCCCAGCAGCACATTGCTCGGCGCAAACTGCACCTGAACCTGCGTGCCTTCACTTGCCGCCACCGCCTTGAGCTGCTCGGGCGCCGCCAGTGCACATAGCACCAGGCCATTGGGCAAGGTGATGCGCACCTCACTGGGGCCGTCATCGGCATCAAGCATGGCCTCGATCACGCCGCCCATGCAGTTGAATCCAGGCGTCGGCGCTTGGTCAGCGGCGATCAGCTCCAGCCAACCGGCCTTGATCAGCGCGACCACTTCAGTGCCGATTTCCAGTTCCAGGCGCAGGGTGCTGTCATGGGTGATTTGCGCATCGAGGGTCAAGCCACCGGCCAGCTCCAGGCGCACTCGATCATTGCGGCCATGGCTGTCGATGGCGATCACTTGGCCATGCAATTGGTTACGCGCACTGGTGCGCAGCATCAGGCGGCCCAGCAGGTTGAAATCGCTGGCGTCTTCGGCAGCCTCCAGGACCTGGGCCTGCACGGTCTGCAGGCGCTGATACAGGCGCAACACCCGTTCACCTTCGGCCGAGAGCCGCGCGCCGCCGCCGCCCTTGCCGCCGACGCTGCGTTCAACCAGGGGCTTTTGCGCCAGGTTGTTCAGTTCATCGATGGCATCCCACGCGGCCTTGTAGCTCAAACCGGCGCTTTTCGCGGCACGGGTGATGGAGCCCTGCTCGGCGATATGTTGCAGCAAGGCGATACGCTGGGGGCGACGAACGATATGTTGGCTCAACAGAGACGGTAAAGGCATGGCGAACGGCTGCACACTGGCTTGGGATACGCGGGACGTTGCGGGCAGGCGTCGCCGGAGTCAAGTCATGTGCCGGGCTTGGGTGTGCGCGCCAGGCAATACACATCGACCTGGCGCGCGCCGGCGTGTAGCAGCAGGCGGGCCAGGCTGTGGGCGGTGGCGCCGGTGGTCAGCACATCGTCCACCAGCGCCAGGTGTTGGCCCTGCACCTGCGCGCCCGGGGCCAGGGCAAAGGCCTTGAGCAGGTTGCGCTGGCGCTGCCTGGCGTCCAGTTGCTGTTGGGCGATGGTGTCCTGGGGGCGCAGCAGCAGTTGTTCATCCACAGGCAGGTCGAGGTCCCGGCCCAGCCAGCGGGCGAGCATGGCGGCCTGGTTGTAGCCACGTTGGCGCAGGCGTTTGGCGGCCATCGGCACAGGAAGCAGGCGGTCGGGGCGTGCCAGTTCGGCGTTGTCGAAGCGGTCTTGCAGGCATTGCCCCAGCAGGCTTGCCAGTAGATGCCCCAGGGGCCATTTGCCCTGATGTTTGAAGCGGCTGATCAGGCTGTCCAGGGGAAAGCCATAGGTCCAGGGCGCCACGACTTGCTGGAATGCCGGGGGTGAGTGCAGGCATTGGCCGCAGGTCAGGCCGCTGACGGGTAAGGGCAGGGCGCACACCTGGCAGCAATCCGTCAGCCACGGCAGGTCGATTTCGCAGGCATTGCATAGCGTAGCGGGGGAGTCCGTGGCTTCATCGCAGAGCAAACAGGTCTGGTTGCTTTTTAACCAGATGTAAACCTCGTGTTTGTAGTCAGGTTGACAGTGCATGAATCTTCCTTAAATATGCCGAGCATCCGTGTCGTGCCTGTGGGTATTGCCCTTCCCACAGCGCTTGCCCAAGCATAAACAAGGAATCGCCCATGAGCGCCAGCCTCACTGCCACCTTGCGTCACGACTGGTCTTTGGCCGAAGTCAAAGCCCTGTTCGTCCAGCCGTTCAATGACCTGCTGTTCCAGGCGCAGACCGTGCACCGCGCGCATTTCGATGCCAATCGAGTGCAGGTTTCGACCTTGCTGTCGATCAAGACCGGTGCCTGCCCGGAAGATTGCAAATATTGTCCGCAGTCGGGCCACTACAACACCGGCCTGGAAAAAGAAAAGCTGATGGAAGTGCAGAAAGTCCTCGAAGAGGCGGCACGTGCCAAGGCCATCGGTTCGACCCGCTTCTGCATGGGCGCCGCGTGGAAGCATCCATCGGCCAAAGACATGCCCTATGTGTTGCAGATGGTGAAAGGCGTCAAGGCCATGGGCCTGGAAACCTGCATGACCCTGGGTCGTCTGGACCAGGACCAAACCGAGGCCCTGGCCCAGGCGGGCCTGGACTACTACAACCACAACCTGGATACGTCGCCGGAGTTCTACGGCTCGATCATCACCACCCGCACCTACAGCGAACGCCTGCAAACCCTGGCGTATGTACGTGATTCGGGGATGAAGATCTGCTCGGGCGGTATCCTCGGCATGGGCGAATCCCTCGACGACCGCGCCAACCTGCTGATCCAGTTGGCCAACCTGCCGGAGCATCCGGAATCGGTGCCGATCAACATGCTGGTGAAGGTGGCCGGTACGCCCCTGGAGAATGCCGAGGATATCGACCCGTTCGACTTTATCCGCATGCTCGCCGTGGCGCGCATCCTGATGCCGAAATCCCATGTGCGGCTGTCCGCCGGCCGTGAAGCGATGAACGAGCAGATGCAGGCTTTGGCGTTCTTTGCCGGTGCCAACTCGATCTTCTACGGCGACAAGTTGCTGACCACCGCCAACCCGCAGGCCGACAAGGACATGCAGCTGTTCTCACGGCTGGGCATCCTGCCGGAAGCTCGTGAAGAGCACGCCGATGAAGTGCACCAGGCGGCGATTGAGCAGGCGTTGGTCGAGCAGAAAAGCAGCGAGCAGTTCTACAACGCTGTCGTCTGATTGAAATGCCATCCAAATGTGGGAGCGGGCTTGCCCGCGATCAGGGAGGGTCAGTCAAGACATTAGCTGACTGACACACCGTAATCGCGGGCAAGCCCGCTCCCACATTTTTGATCGAGTTCAATCCCTTGAATATGAGGCCAGCATGTCTTTTGATCTCGCCGCGCGCCTCGCTGCCCGCCGTACAGAACACCTCTATCGCCAGCGCCCGCTGCTGCAAAGTCCCCAGGGCCCGCAGGTGGTGGTGGACGGCCAGCCGTTGTTGGCCTTTTGCAATAACGACTACCTGGGCCTGGCCAATCACCCGCAAGTGATTGAAGCCTGGCAGGCCGGTGCTGCCCGTTGGGGCGTGGGCGGAGGGGCCTCGCACTTGGTCGTTGGCCACAGCACGCCACACCATGAGTTGGAGGAGGCGCTGGCCGAGTTCACCGGGCGCCCGCGTGCGCTGTTGTTCACCACCGGTTATATGGCCAACCTCGGTACCGTCACCGCCTTGGTGGGGCAGGGCGATACGGTACTCGAAGACCGGCTCAACCACGCGTCCCTGCTGGATGCAGGCTTACTGTCCGGCGCGCGGTTCAATCGCTATCTGCATAACGATGCGGTCAGCCTGGCCAAGCGCCTGGAAAGAGCCTGCGGCAATACCCTGGTAGTCACTGACGGCGTGTTCAGCATGGACGGCGACCTTGCGGACCTACCGGCCCTGGCCCGCGAAACCCGGGCCAAGGGCGCCTGGCTGATGGTGGATGATGCCCATGGCTTCGGGCCGTTGGGCGCCACGGGCGGCGGGATCGTCGAGCATTTTGGCCTGAGCCAGGAGGATGTGCCGGTGTTGGTCGGCACCCTGGGCAAAGCCTTCGGGACCGCCGGGGCGTTCGTCGCTGGCAGCGAGGAGTTGATCGAAAGCCTGATCCAATTCGCCCGCCCGTATATCTACACCACCAGCCAACCGCCGGCGCTGGCCTGCGCCACCCTCAAAAGCCTGGAACTGCTGCGCAGCGAGCACTGGCGGCGTGAGCATTTGCACACGCTGATCCGCCAGTTCCGCCAGGGTGCCGAGCAGATCGGCCTGGTGTTGATGGACAGCTTTACCCCGATCCAGCCAATCATGATTGGCGACAGTGCGCGCGCGGTGCGCCTGTCGCAGATGCTGCGCGAGCGCGGCATCATGGTCACGGCCATCCGCCCGCCCACCGTGCCGGCCGGCAGTGCCCGTTTGCGTGTGACCTTGACGGCCGCCCACACTGAGGCGCAGGTGCGACTATTGTTAGACGCATTGGAAGAGTGTTTCCGCTTGTCAGACCCGGAGTCCGACCATGCGTGATCGACTGATACTGCTCCCCGGCTGGGGGCTGGGTGTGTCGCCACTGGAGCCCTTGGCCGCCGCCTTGCGTGGTCTGGATGAGCGCTTGCGGGTGGATATCGAACCGTTGCCGGTGCTCTCCAGCAGCGACCTTGATGAATGGCTCGACGAGCTCGATGCCACGTTGCCAGACAACGCCTGGCTGGGCGGTTGGTCCCTGGGCGGAATGCTCGCATCCGAGTTGGCGGCACGGCGCGGCGATCGCTGCTGCGGCTTGCTGACCTTGGCCAGTAACCCCTGTTTTGTGGCGCACGAGGGCTGGCCCAGCGCAATGCCGGCCGAGACGTTCGACGCGTTCCTGGCGGGTTGCCACGTCGATTCGCAAGTCACCCTCAAGCGCTTTGGCCTGTTGTGCGCCAAGGGGACGCAAGACCCACGGGGCATCGCGCGCTTGCTGGTCAGCAGCGCGCCGGCTACGGCGTCCAGTGCGCTGATGAGCGGCCTGGAGCTGCTTGCACAACTGGACACCCGCGAGGCCCTGCAGGCCTTTCGTGGCCCGCAGTTGCACGTGTTCGCCGGCCTGGATGAGTTGGTGCCCTGCGAGGCCGGCACTGAGCTGCTGAAGTTATTACCTGATGTTGAGGTCGGTCTGATTGAACAGGCTGGACACGCTTTCCTACTGGACAACCCCCATGGAGTGGCGGCGGCGATCCAGGCTTTTTTGCATGAGTGCGGCGATGACTGATTTGTCCCATCCTCCACTGCCGGGTGCCTTGCCTGACAAACGCCAGGTGGCGGTGTCGTTTTCCAGGGCGGCGGCCAGTTATGACAGCGTTGCAGCGTTGCAGCGTGACGTGGGCAGCGAGTTGCTTGGGCGCTTGCCATCGGTGTTGATGCCTCGGCGCTGGCTGGATCTGGGCTGCGGCACCGGATTTTTCAGCCGCGCATTGAATAGCACGTTCCCGCAGGGCCAAGGCCTGGCGCTGGATATCGCCGAAGGGATGCTCAGCCACGCGCGGCCCTTGGGCGGTGCCGAGCACTTTATCGCCGGGGATGCCGAGCGTTTGCCGCTACAAGAGGGTAGTTGCGGGCTGGTCTTCTCCAGCCTGGCGGTGCAGTGGTGTGCTGACTTCCCGGCGGTACTCAGTGAGGCGCGACGGGTGTTGCAGCCCGGTGGCGTGCTGGCGTTTGCCAGCCTGTGCGTCGGCACCCTGGATGAGTTGCGCGACAGTTGGCGGGCGGCGGACGCAATGGTTCACGTCAACCGGTTTCGCCCGTTCAGCACGTACCAACAGCAGTGCGCGGCCAGTGGCTTGCGCGTGGTGAGCCTGGAGCAGCGCCCCCACGTGTTGCATTACCCGGATGTACGCAGCCTGACCCACGAATTGAAAGCTTTGGGGGCCCACAATCTCAACCCGGGGCGCCCTGGCGGCTTGACGGGCCGGGCGCGGATTGTCGCCTTGGTGCAGGCCTACGAGCAGTTGCGCCAGGCCCAGGGCCTGCCAGCCACCTATCAAGTCGTGTATGCCGTACTGGAGAAGCCCTTATGAGCGCTGCCTATTTCGTCACGGGCACCGACACCGATGTCGGCAAGACCACCGTCGCCGCAGGCCTGTTGCATGCGGCCCGACAGGCCGGCAAGAGCACCGCTGCCGGCAAGCCGGTGGCCTCGGGCTGCGAAGTGACCACACGGGGCTTGCGCAACGCCGATGCTCTGGCCTTGCTGGCGGAGTGTTCGTTGCCGCTGGCCTATGCCGAAGTCAATCCACTGGCCTTTGAACCCGCCATCGCGCCGCACCTGGCGGCCCGTGAAGCGGGTGTGGCGCTGACCGTGCAAGCCCTGCTCAAGCCGATGCAGCACATCCTCGACAAACACGCGGACTTCACCCTGATTGAAGGTGCTGGTGGCTGGCGCGTGCCGCTGGCTGATCAGGACAACCTGTCGGATTTGGCCAAGGCCTTACAGTTACCGGTGATCCTGGTGGTGGGCGTGCGCCTGGGGTGTATCAATCATGCGCTGCTGAGCGCCGAAGCCATCGCCCGGGACGGTTTGCCACTGGCGGGATGGGTGGCCAATATCATCGATCCGAAGACCTCCCGTCTGGAAGAAAACCTCGCCACCTTGGCCGAACGCCTGCCGGCGCCGTGCCTGGGCCGGGTGCCACGGCTCAAGCAACCCACGGCCGAAGCGGTGGCCGAGTACCTGCAACTGGACTTGCTTGATTAGTTTTTCCTAGGGATAAGGCATTATGCCATTAGTGTTATTGACGGGCCTTTTGCCAGATTGTCTGCTTCAATAAGGATTCACGATTTATTGCAAGGCAGGTTTACGCCATGGAAATCTCTGGAAGCAGTGCGTTTTATTCAGGCCTGAGCACTATTCAGGCCGGGCAAAACCGCGTCGACCAGGCCGCCGGCAAAATCGCCAGTGCTGCCACCAGCCAGCCTTCGGATGCGCAGAATGACCGCTTGCAGGCGGTCAATCGCGGCCAGCCGACCAGCTCCGCGAGCAATATGGTGGAACTGGCTGAAGGCAAGCTCCAGGTTGAGCTGGGCGCGAAAGTCGCCAAGGCTTCCGACGAAATGCTCGGCACGTTGATCGACACCTACGCCTGATCCAGCGGGATCATTGTGGCGAGGGGGCTAGTCCCCCGTTGGGCTGCGCAGCAGCCCCAGAATCTGCCACCTCGGTGTATCTGATAAGTCTCGGTGTGTCTTATTGGGGCTGCTTCGCAGCCCAGCGGGGGACAAGCCCCCTCGCCACGACAAGCCTCTAGCCACCCCGATTTCTTCAACACACCATCTTCCAATCTTTGACCGGTCATGCGGCATCACGCTGCAGGCCTTGTCGCGCCTGCCGTTGACCTGTGTCATGACAAACGGCATCTGCGGGGCGCTTGACAAGGATTGGGCGTAAACGTATGTTTCAAACAACTGTTTGACCGCTACAACAAATCCACGCGGTTGTTCATTCCAGGATTCATCAGCAGAGGTTTATCGCTATGCCTGACTACAAGGCCCCCTTGCGTGATATTCGCTTCGTTCGTGACGAACTGCTCGGCTACGAAGCGCACTATCAGAGCCTGCCGGCTTGCCAGGACGCTACCCCAGACATGGTTGACGCCATTCTCGAAGAAGGCGCCAAGTTTTGTGAGCAAGTGCTGGCCCCGTTGAACCGCGTCGGTGACATCGAAGGGTGCACCTGGAGCGAGTCAGGCGTAAAAACCCCTACTGGTTTCAAAGAAGCCTACAAACAATTCGTCGAAGGTGGCTGGCCAAGCCTGGCCCACGACGTGGCGCACGGCGGCCAAGGCCTGCCGGAATCCCTGGGCCTGGCCGTCAGCGAGATGGTCGGTGAAGCGAACTGGTCGTGGGGCATGTACCCAGGCCTGTCCCATGGCGCGATGAACACCATTTCCGAGCACGGTACCCCCGAGCAGCAAGATGCCTACCTGACCAAACTGGTCTCGGGCGAGTGGACCGGCACCATGTGCCTGACCGAGCCGCACTGCGGCACCGACCTGGGCATGCTGCGCACCAAGGCCGAACCTCAGGCCGACGGTTCCTACAAAGTCTCCGGGACCAAGATCTTCATCTCGGCCGGTGAACACGACATGGCCGACAACATCGTCCACATCGTACTGGCCCGCCTGCCGGATGCTCCGGCTGGCACCAAAGGCATTTCGCTGTTTATCGTGCCTAAGTTCCTGCCCAACGCCGATGGTTCGGTGGGTGAGCGCAACGCGGTGTCCTGTGGCTCCCTGGAACACAAGATGGGTATCCACGGCAACGCCACCTGCGTGATGAACTTCGACGCGGCCACCGGTTACCTGATCGGCCCGGCGAACAAAGGCCTGAACTGCATGTTCACCTTTATGAACACCGCTCGCCTGGGTACCGCGCTGCAAGGCCTGTCCCATGCCGAGATCGGTTTCCAGGGTGGCTTGAAATATGCGCGTGACCGCCTGCAAATGCGTTCCCTGACTGGCCCGAAAGCGCCGGACAAGGCCGCTGACCCGATCATCGTCCACCCGGACGTGCGTCGCATGCTGCTGACCATGAAAGCCTTCGCTGAAGGCAACCGTGCGATGGTGTACTTCACCGCCAAGCAAGTGGATATCGTCAAGTACGGTACCGACGACGAAGCCAAGAAACAGGCTGATGGCCTGCTGGCTTTCATGACCCCGATCGCCAAGGCGTTCATGACCGAAGTCGGTTTTGAATCTGCCAACCACGGCGTACAGATCTACGGCGGTCACGGCTTCATCGCCGAGTGGGGCATGGAGCAGAACGTTCGCGACAGCCGCATCTCGATGCTGTACGAAGGCACCACCGGCATCCAGGCGTTGGACCTGCTCGGCCGTAAAGTGCTGATGACGCAGGGCGAAGCGCTCAAGGGCTTCACCAAGATCGTGCACAAGTTCTGCCAGGCCAACGAAGGCAACGCAGCGGTCAGCGAGTTCGTCGCACCGTTGGCGGCACTGAACAAGGAATGGGGCGAGTTGACCATGAAGGTCGGCATGGCTGCCATGAAGGACCGTGAAGAAGTCGGTGCCGCCTCCGTGGACTACCTGATGTACTCCGGTTATGCCTGCCTGGCTTACTTCTGGGCCGACATGGCGCGCCTGGCTGCCGAAAAACTGGCTGCCGGTACCAGCGAAGAAGGCTTCTACACCGCCAAGCTGCAGACTGCGCGCTTCTACTTCCAGCGCATCCTGCCGCGTACCCGTACCCACGTAGCGACCATGCTGTCGGGTGCCAACAACCTGATGGACATGAAAGAAGAGAACTTCGACCTGGGCTACTAAGCCCCGGCGGGTTCACTGCCAGGCCGCCGCTCTTTCGGGAGCGGCGGCTTTTTTATAGGCGGGTGAAAAAACCTGAGTGGCGCGCTCAGGGATTGCCCGTTGCTGCCGTTACAGTGATGGCAATGTGATACAGGTCACAGTGAGTGTGCTTAACTGTCAGCAGTGAAGGCACTGTGCCATCTTCTTTGTGGGTCGGAGCTTTACCCTTGTCGCGCGCGTCTGCTGTACGTTTCAGTCATTTCCTACCATCGTTGCTGTTATTGCTGGCGGGGTTGTCGGCTGCTTACGTCAAGGACCTCAACGTCTTCTTCACCTCGCTGTTCAACGTGCTGCCGACCCTGGTGTTGCTGCTGGGCGGTGCCTATTGCGCGGTGTACCGCCGCCAGCGTGAGCTGTTCCTGATGGCGACGGTGTACGTCGCTTACTTCCTCCTGGATACCCAGACCGATTTCTATCGCGATCATGGCCGCGTGCGCGAAGACGCTGCCGTGGTGTTTCATCTGGTGTGCCTATTGTTGCCGATGTTGTTCAGTATCTATGCCCTCTGGCAGGAGAAAACCCACCTGTTCCGCGACTTTGTCGCACGTTGCGCGGTGCTGCTCGCCGTGGGCAGCGTAGCCCTTGGCCTGGAGCAGAGTTACCCGGGACCGTTGCTCAACTGGTTGGCGGAGATTCGCTGGCCGGCGTTGCATGGCGCGTGGATGAGCTTGGTCCAACTGTCGTACCCGATGTTCCTGCTGGGTTTTGTCGCCCTGGCAGCCCAGTACTGGCGCGAGCCGCGGCCGTTGCATGCGGCGCAGTTGGTGGGGTTGCTGGGGATGTTCTGGATGTTGCCGCAGACCTTCATTCTGCCGTTCACTCTGAACATCATGTGCAGCCAGGTGATGTTGATGATCGCTGCGGGCGTGTCCCATGAGGCCTATCAAATGGCCTTTCGCGATGAGCTCACCGGCCTGCCGGGGCGTCGCGCCCTCAACGAGCGCATGCAGCGCCTGGGGCGCAACTATGTGCTGGCGATGAGCGACGTCGACCACTTCAAGCGCTTCAACGACACCCACGGTCACGACGTCGGCGACCAGGTGCTGCGGTTGGTCGCCAGCAAACTGTCGAAAGTCAGCGGCGGTGGTCGGGCCTACCGGTATGGCGGCGAAGAATTTGCCGTAGTGTTCGCCGGCAAGACCCTGGATGAGTGCCTGCCGCACCTGGAAGCAATCCGCGAGGTCATTGCCAACTACCATATCAAGTTGCGCAACCAGGACAGTCGCCCCCAGGACGATCACCAGGGGCGTCAGCGCCGTTCGGGTGGCGGCGACTCCAGCGTGTCGGTGACCGTCAGCATCGGCGTCGCCGAGCGCCAGGTCGAGCAGCGCACCCCGGAAGAAGTGCTCAAGTCTGCTGACCAGGCGCTGTACAACGCCAAGGGTGCCGGGCGTAACTGTGTGGTAGCGGCCGGCCAGAACCGCCGTGGCGCGGTGCGCATGCAGGGCGCTGCCGGTTGAGTGATGGTGGTGTATTCAGCGCCTGTACAGTGATTGTCCGGGGGCACCTACGGCAGTAGGTTGGAGTTATCTGCCGCCGGAGACATCACCATGCCTGCCTATAAAGCTCCCCTGCGCGACATGCGCTTTCTGATCGATCACGTGTTTGATTTCCCTGCTCACTACGCGGCCCTGGGCGCCACCGAGGCCAGCCCGGACATGGTCGGCGCGATCCTCGAAGAAGGCGCCAGGTTCTGCGAAAACGTGCTGGCACCGTTGAATCGCCCGGGTGATGAAGAGGGTTGCCATTTTGATAATGGCGTGGTGACCACACCCAAAGGCTTCAAGGAAGCCTTTGCGCAATACGTCGAAGGCGGCTGGCACGGCCTGGCGGCGGATCCGGCCTACGGCGGCCAAGGCTTGCCGTCTTCCCTGGGGTTGGTGCTCAGCGAGATGATCGGCTCCAGCAACACTTCCTGGGGCATGTACCCCGGCCTGACCCACGGCGCCATGTCGGCGATCCACGCCCACGGCACTGCCGAGCAGAAAGACACCTACCTGACCAAACTCACCGCCGGCCAGTGGACGGGCACCATGTGCCTGACCGAAGCCCACTGCGGCACCGACCTTGGCATCATCAAGACCCGCGCCGTGCCCCAGGCCAACGGCAGCTATGCGGTAACCGGCAGCAAGATTTTCATCTCCGCCGGTGAACACGATATGAGCGAAAACATCATCCACCTGGTGCTGGCCAAGTTGCCGGACGCGCCGGCCGGCACCAAGGGCATTTCGCTGTTTATCGTGCCCAAGTTCCTCGCCGGTTCCGGCGCGCGCAATGGGGTCAGTTGCGGCTCCATCGAGCACAAGATGGGGATCAAGGCTTCGGCCACCTGCGTGCTGAACTTCGATGGTGCCGAGGGCTATCTGATCGGCGAGGCCAACAAGGGCCTGAACTGCATGTTCACCATGATGAACCATGCGCGCCTGGGCACGGGCATGCAGGGGCTGTGCCTGGGTGAAGCGAGCTTCCAGGGCGCGATCCAGTACGCCAACGACCGTCTGCAGATGCGCGCCCTGACCGGCGCCAAGGCCCCGGATAAGCCGGCAGATCCGATCATCGTGCATCCCGATGTGCGGCGCATGCTGCTGACCATGAAAGCCTTCAACGAAGGCAACCGCGCCCTGACTTATTTCACCGCGCAACTGCTGGACACCGCACACCTGAGCGACGACCCGCAGCAGCGCCAGCAGGCCGAAGACCTGTTGGCGTTCCTCACGCCGATCTGCAAAGCCTTTATGACCGAAACCGGGCTAGAGGTGACCAACCACGGCATGCAGGTGTTTGGCGGCCACGGTTTTATCCGCGAGTGGGGCATGGAACAGTTGGTGCGCGACTGCCGGATCGCGCCGATCTACGAAGGTACCAACGGCATCCAGGCCCTGGATTTGCTGGGGCGCAAGGTGTTGGGCAGCCAGGGCAAGTTGCTGCGCGGCTTTACCAAAATCGTGCATAAGTTTTGCGCGGCGAATGCCGAGCATCCACAACTCAAGGCCCAAGTCGCGCAGCTCAATGAGCTGAACCAACAATGGGGCGAGTTGACGACCAAAGTCGGCATGGCCGCGATGAAAAATCCCGATGAAGTTGGCGCGGCGGCCCTGGATTACTTGATGTACAGCGGTTACATCATCCATGCCTACCTGTGGCTGCGCATGGCGCTGGTGGCCCAGGCGCAGTTGGATGCAGGCCAAGGCGATGCGGACTACGCCCGTGGCAAGTTGGCGACCTGCGAGTTTTACTTCAAGCGTCTGTTGCCGCGCACCAGTGCACATCGGGCGGCGGTGGAGGCGGGCAGCGATTGCTTGATGAGCCTGCCTGCCGAGCTGTTCGCCTTGTAGGAATCGGTGGCGTGACTGTTAAATACCAATTGGTCACAAGCAGACCCTATGTGTCACAAAAGTTGTTCGGTTACACTCCGGGTCTGTGAAACCGATCCTACCGAATCACTTTTAACGTTCCTACGAGGTTTGCCATGGCTGACTACAAAGCGCCGCTGCGCGATATGCGCTTCGTCCTCAACGAAGTATTCGAGGTTGCCAAGCTGTGGGCGCAATTGCCGGCCCTGGCCGAGACCGTCGACGCCCAAACCGTCGAGGCAATCCTTGAAGAGGCTGGCAAAGTCACCGCCAAGACCATCGCCCCGTTGAGCCGCAGCGGCGACGAGGAAGGTTGCCGCTGGGACAACGGCGTGGTCACCACCCCGGCCGGCTTTCCCGAAGCCTACAAGACCTATGCCGAAGGCGGCTGGGTGGGCGTCGGTGGCGACCCGGCCTACGGTGGCATGGGCATGCCCAAGGCCGTGTCGGCCCAGGTCGAAGAAATGATCAACTCCTCGGGCCTGGCGTTTGGCCTGTACCCGATGCTGACGTCCGGCGCCTGCGTGTCGATCAACACCCACGCCAGTGAAGAACTGAAAGCCACTTACTTGCCGAATATGTACGCGGGCGTGTGGGCCGGTTCCATGTGCCTGACCGAGCCCCATGCCGGTACCGATCTGGGGATTATTCGTACCAAGGCCGAGCCCCAGGCAGACGGTTCCTACAAGGTCAGCGGGACCAAGATCTTCATCACCGGTGGCGAACACGACCTCACCGAAAACATCATCCACCTGGTGCTGGCCAAGTTGCCGGACGCTCCGGCCGGTCCAAAGGGCATCTCGCTGTTCCTGGTGCCCAAGTTCATGGTCAATGCCGATGGCAGCCTGGGCGCACGCAACACGGTGACCTGTGGTTCGATCGAACACAAGATGGGCATCCAGGCTTCCGCCACTTGTGTGATGAACTTCGACGACGCCGTTGGCTACCTGGTCGGCGAGCCGAACCGTGGCCTGGCGGCTATGTTCACCATGATGAACTACGAGCGCCTGGGCGTCGGCATCCAGGGCCTGGCGACCGGCGAGCGCTCTTACCAGAACGCGGTGGAATACGCGCGTGACCGCCTGCAAAGCCGTTCGCCGACTGGCCCCAAGGCCAAGGACAAGATCGCCGACCCGATCATCAACCACCCTGACGTGCGCCGCATGTTGCTGACCATGAAGGCGGCGAACGAAGGCGGCCGTGCATTTTCCACTTATGTGGCGATGCAACTGGACACCGCCAAGTTCAGCGAAGACGCCGCGACCCGCAAGCGCGCGGATGACCTGGTGGCGCTGCTGACCCCGGTATCCAAGGCCTTCCTCACCGACCTGGGCCTGGAAACCACCGTGCACGGCCAGCAGATCTTCGGCGGCCATGGTTATATCCGTGAGTGGGGCCAGGAGCAGTTGGTGCGTGACGTGCGTATCACGCAGATCTACGAAGGCACCAACGGCATCCAGGCGCTGGACTTGATGGGGCGCAAGATCGTTGGCAGCGGCGGGGCGTTCTACACCCTGTTTGCCGATGAGATCCGCCACTTCATCGCCACGGCCAGCAGCGACCTGGCTGAGTTCACCCAGCCCCTGAGCGCTGCGGTGGACGAGCTCGACACCTTGACTGCCTGGGTGCTGGATCGCGCCAAGACCAACCCGAATGAAATCGGCGCGGCGTCGGTGGAGTATCTGCATGCCTTCGGCTACATGGCCTATGCCTATATGTGGGCGTTGATGGCCAAGGCGGCTTTGGGCAAGGAGACCGAGGAAGACTTCTATGCCAGCAAACTGGGGACGGCGCGCTTCTACTTCGCTCGTCTGCTGCCGCGTATTCACTCCCTGAGTGCCTCCGTGAAGGCCGGCAGTGAATCGCTGTTCTTGCTGGACGAAGCGCAGTTCTAATCGGGGGAGGTCATGTAAGCATTCTCTTACATGACGTACTGCTAATCGTCCTCTATCGCCAGATTGGATCCACAGCTAATCTACTTCACATGGACGTCGCGCAGGAAGCGCAAAGCAACAACAGGGACACGTAGGATTCTGCCAGGGTGGCGGAGTGAAATGGATGTCAGGGAAACAGTCTGCAAAGCCCCGCTTCGGCGGGGTTTTCTTATTGCCCGCGAAAAAGTTCAGGCCAGCCCGTCGACCGTGCTTGCCGGCCCATGTGGCCCATTCATCACGTCTTCGAGCAAGGTGCGCAGCAACTCCAGCGTGGCTTGCTGACGTTGTACATCCCGGCACACCAAACCCACTTTCAGCGGCACCCGTGGCTCACTCAAGGGCTTCCACAATAGCGCGTGGCTGCTGTGTTCATCCTGTGATCGGCCAGGCAGTACTGTCGCCAGCCGGGTATGGGGCAGGCTGTCGAGAATCCCCACCATAGTGTTCAGCTCGGCCTGGACCTGCGGCCGGCGCCCCAGGTTCGCCAGTTGCGCCTGCCAGATCTGCCTGATCTGGAACTCTTCCCCGAGCAACAGCATGGGCAATTCCGCTGCTTGTTTGAGGGAGACCTTCTTGAATTCACGCAAAGGGTGGTCGGCAGGGATGACTACTTTCAGTTCATCTTCATACAGCAGTACGCCGTGCAATCCCGGTTGGCGTGCCGGTAGGTAGCTGATGCCAATGTCCAGCGAGCCATTGAGCAGGCGACGTTCGATCTCCAGGCCCGTCAGCTCATAGATCTGCACCACCAGGTGTGGCTGGGCTTTGCGCACGCGTTCGAGCATCTGTGGCACCAGGCTGGTGTGCACGGTTTGCAGCACACCGATAGCCAGGGTCCGCAGCGCCTGGCCCTTGAAATGCCGCAGGGCCTCGACGGCTTGCTGCATGCCATCGAGCAGCGGCAGGGCATGGTTGTACAAGGTGTGGGCAGCCAGGGTCGGCAACAGGCGTTTGCTGCTGCGTTCGAACAAGCTGACATCGAGGTGCTGCTCCAGCTGGCGGATCTGCTGCGACAGCGCTGGCTGGGAGATCGACAGGCGCTCTGCGGCCCGGCCCACATGGCCCTCTTCGTACACCGCGACGAAATAACGCAGTTGCTTGAAATCCATAAGTAATGCTTATCGAAAATGCTGGAAAATCGAAATGGCTGTACGCCCCCAAGGCGCCTAGTCTAGCGCCTATTCATAGGGCTTACAGGGCCAAGACGCGAGATGAATACCGTTTACAGCGATGGTGTTTACATAGGCAAGGCAAAAAACGAATTGCCGGGCTTCCGCCAATCCAGAGTTGCCAACAACCGGTGGGGTGTGCAGGCATGAACCTGTTCAACTTGCGCCGTCCGGCGCCGAGCCTGGACGATCTGTTACTGGACGCGAAAACCCCGATGCTGCGTGATGAGCTTTCCACTCAATCCCTGATGCCCACAGTGGCCCGCCCTCCGCAGGTTTTCGTACGCGGCCAGGGTTCGTGGCTATGGGACAGTGAAGACCGTGCCTACCTCGACTTTACCCAGGGTGGTGCGGCCAACAGCCTTGGCCACAGCCCTTCAGTACTGGTGCGCGCGTTGGCCGACCAAGCGCAAGCGCTGATCAACCCCGGCAACGGGCTGCACAACCGCAGCCAACTGAACCTGGTGGACCGCTTGTGTCACAGCACCGGCAGCGACCAAGCCTACCTGCTCAACAGCGGTACGGAAGCCTGCGAGGCGGCGATCAAGCTGGCGCGCAAGTGGGGCCAACTGCACCGTGGTGGCGCCTATCGCATTATTACCGCTGGCAACGCCAGCCACGGGCGCAGCCTGGCGACGCTGGCGGCCTCTGGCGACAATCGTTTCGAGCCACAACTGCCAGGCTTCTGCCACGTACCGTTCAATGACCTGCCCGCCCTGCATGCCGCGGTCGACGCACAAACCGTCGCGATCATGCTGGAACCGATCCAGGGCGAAGCCGGCGTCATCCCGGCCACCGAGCATTACCTCAAGGGTGTGGAGCGGCTGTGCCGGGAGTTGGGCATTCTGCTGATTCTTGATGAAGTACAGACGGGGATGGGCCGTTGCGGCACCTTGCTGGCCGAACAGCGCTACGGCGTGCGCGCCGATATCGTCGCCTTGGGTAAAGGCCTGGGTGGCGGAGTGCCATTGGCTGCACTGCTGGCTCGCGGCAAAGCCTGCTGCTTTGAAATCGGTGAGTTGGAAGGCACCCATCACGGCAATGCCCTGATGGCGGCCGCCGGCGTCGCTGTGCTCGATAACGTGCTGGGGCACGGCTTTCTCGAACACGTACGTGATACCAGCCAGTACCTGGGCGAAGGCCTGGCGCGGCTTGCCCACCGCTATGGCCAGGGCGAACTGCGGGGTCAGGGCCTGTTGTTGGGCCTGAGCTTGTCAGATGATTCGGCAGATGCGGTGGTAAAAGCGGCGCTTTATGAGGGCCTGATCCTAAATGCCCCACAACCCGACTGCCTGCGCTTTACCCCGGCGTTGACGGTAAGCAAGAGCAATATCGACGAAATGCTACTGCGCCTGGCCCGTGCGTTTTCCCGTGTGCACACCGCCCAACTGCAATGCCGCAAGGGCATCGCTGTTTAACCCTTATTCCTGAACCGTCTCGCGGTATACGCAGCGCCTCCAGCTTGATTCTTTTGGCTGGGGGCGTTTTTTTGTGTGTAATTTCTGGATTGAAAAGGACGCTTGAGGCTCATCGAGAAAAATGGCTTTTTAGCGGGCACCGGCAGGGAGTGCCGGAAGGGCGCAAAGATTGTTTGTGGGCCCTATTTCTAATCTATACCACCAGGTGGTATGTTTGTGGGGAAGGGATGCCTATGAAGCTGCGACTGTTCAAAAGCCGGCATTTTGCTGATACAGCCAGCAAGGCCTGGATCTGCGATTCGCAATTAAGAGAGGCATTTGGTGAGATGCTCAGGGGCCAGGCGGACAATCTGGGTGGTGGAGTCTGGAAGAAACGCCTCAATCACAACCGGCATCGCTCCATCGTCCTGGCGAAGGGCAGGCATTACTGGGTTTATCAGTTTCTGTTCGCCAAGCAAGACCAAAGCAATATCAGTCACAAGGAATTGACTGGGTTTCGGGCGTTGGCAAAGGCCTATGAAGGCTTAAACGAAATACAGATCCAGCAGTTGCTGGATCTCAGGGAGTTTGTGGAGATACATCATGACCAAAAAATATGAAAGCCAAGCGCTGGAGTCCATTCACCAATCGGCCAGCGCGCTGCATTCGATTGGCGCTATCAGCAAGACCACCCTTCGTGAATTCGATGAGCTGTGCATTGCGCCTGTGCCGGCACAGATACCTGCCGACCAGATCAAGCAACTGCGCGAGCGCAGTCATGTCAGCCAACCGGTGTTCGCCCGCTACCTGAACACTAGTGCGTCGACAATCAAGCAATGGGAGTCCGGCGAGAAGCAACCCAGCGGCATGGCGCTCAAGCTGCTGAGCATCGTGCAAAAGCACGGATTGGAGATCCTTGCCTGAGGAGGATGGCCCGGTGCCAGATTCCACTGAACCCTCACGCGCGGCCAGGGTCGATTAGCTGTACGGCTCACACGAGCCGATTATTCGGAGCTGACCCATGGATTTCATTCGTATCATCATCGCCATTCTGCTGCCGCCACTGGGTGTGTTCCTGCAAGTGGGTTTCGCCGGCGCGTTCTGGCTGAATATCCTGTTGACCCTGTGCGGCTACATCCCTGGCATCGTGCATGCGGTGTACATCATCGCCAAGCGTTGATCGGTCAGCCTTTGGCGATCAGCCTGGAGTTTCGCTCATTGCGAAAAGCCAGTTGCTCGATGGTCTGCGTAGCGTGCTCGGCTTCGAGCCGGGCATTGAGGATGATGCTGTGATCGGCGGATTTACTGCACACCGGGTCAGCATTGCTGGCATCCCCTGTGAGCATGAACGCCTGGCAGCGGCAGCCGCCGAAGTCCTTTTCCTTCTCGTCGCACGAGCGGCATGGCTCTGGCATCCAGTCGTAACCACGAAAGCGGTTGAAGCCAAACGAGTCGTACCAGATGTGCTGCATGCTGTGGTCGCGCACATTGGGAAACTGCACCGGCATCTGCCGGGCGCCGTGACAAGGTAGGGCAGTGCCGTCTGGTGTCACTGTCAGAAAGATACTGCCCCAGCCATTCATACAGGCCTTAGGGCGTTCCTCGTAGTAGTCCGGCGTGACAAAGATCAGCTTGCACGGATGCCCTTCGGCTTCCAGCTTGGCGCGGTATTCGTTGGTGATGCGCTCGGCACGGGTCAGTTGTTCCTGAGTCGGCAGCAGGCCAACACGGTTGAGCTGGGCCCAGCCATAGAACTGGCACGTGGCGAGTTCGACAAAGTCTGCCTCCAGCGCAATGCACAGTTCGATGATGCGGTCGATCTTGTCGATATTGTGCCGATGGGTTACGAAGTTCAGCACCATCGGATACCCATGGGCTTTGACCGCCCGGGCCATTTCCAGCTTCTGCGCGAAAGCCTTTTTGGAGCCGGCCAGCAGGTTGTTCACCTGTTCATCGCTGGCCTGGAAGCTGATCTGGATATGGTCCAGGCCGGCTTTCTTGAAGTCGCTGATCTTCTGCTCGGTCAAGCCGATGCCGGAGGTGATCAGGTTGGTATAGAACCCCAGCTTGCGCGCCTCGGCGATCAGCTCGGCGAGATCCTGGCGCACCAGTGGCTCACCGCCGGAAAACCCCAGTTGTGCCGCGCCCATTTCCCGGGCTTCGCGAAACACCTTGATCCATTGCTCGGTACTCAACTCCTTGCCCTGCTCGGCGAAATCCAGCGGGTTGGAGCAGTACGGGCACTGGAGCGGGCAGCGATAGGTCAGCTCGGCGAGCAACCATAGCGGCAGGCCGATCTCGGGCTTTTCAGGCAAGTTCGATCCAGTGCTGTGCACGCGCCACCTCCATGAATTGCTCGATGTCTTCACCGAGTTCGGGTACGCCGGGGAATTGCTGCTCCAGCTCGCCAATGATGGCCGCCACACTGCGCTCGCCGTCGATCAAACCGCCAATCAACGCGGCGCTGTCGTTGAGCTTGATCATGCCTTCGGGGTACAGCAACACATGGCCCTTCTGCGCTGGCTCGTACTGGTAGCGGTAACCCTGGCGCCAGGTCGGCTTTTTGCTGCGGTCGAAACTCATAGTGTGATCCCTTTATGCCAGACCCGTTGCGCGGTCACGCTGTGATAAGGCGGGCGGTTCAGTTCGTAGGCCATGCTCATGGCATCGAGCATGCTCCAAAGGATGTCGAGTTTGAACTGGAGAATCTCCAGCATCCGCTCCTGACCGGCGCGGCTGGTGTAGTGCGCAAGCGTGATCGCCAGCCCGTGCTCGACATCACGCCGGGCCTGGCCCAGGCGGGTACGGAAATACTCGTAGCCGGCAGGGTCGATCCATGGGTAATGCTGGGGCCAGCTGTCGAGGCGCGACTGGTGGATGTGCGGGGCGAACAACTCGGTCAGCGAGCTGCTGGCGGCTTCCTGCCAACTGGCCCGGCGGGCGAAATTGACGTAGGCATCCACGGCAAACCGCACGCCGGGCAACACCAGCTCCTGGGAGCGCAGTTGATCCGGGTCCAGGCCCACCGCCTGGCCCAGGCGCAGCCAGGCTTCGATGCCGCCGTCTTCGCCGGGTGCGCCGTCATGATCGAGCAGGCGCTGGATCCACTCGCGGCGGATTTCCCGGTCCGGGCAGTTGGCCAGGATCGCGGCGTCCTTCAGCGGGATGTTCACCTGGTAGTAGAACCGGTTGGCGACCCAGCCCTGGATCTGCTCGCGGGTGGCCCGGCCTTCATACATCGCCACGTGGTACGGGTGATGGATATGGTAGAACGCGCCCTTGGCCCGCAAGGCCTGTTCAAATTCGGCGGGGGTCAGCGGTGTGTCGGTCATTGGGGCTCTCCTACAATTCAATGCTCATGCCGTCGTAGGCTACTTCTACATTGCGCCGCGCCAACTCGGCCCGTTCAGGCGAGTCTTCGTCGAGGATCGGGTTGGTGTTGTTGATATGGATAAGTACCTTGCGCTGCTTGGGCAATTGCTCCAGCACTTGCAGCATGCCGCCGGGGCCGTTCTGCGCCAGGTGGCCCATTTCGCGGCCCGTGCGGGTGCCGACGCCACGGCGCTGCATTTCATCGTCATCCCACATCGTGCCGTCCACCAGCAGGCAGTCGCTTTGCGCCATGATTTGAAGCAGCGGCGCGTCGACTTTGCCCAGCCCGGGCGCGTAGAACAGTTTGCCGCCGGTGCGCAGGTCTTCGACGATCAAGCCGATATTGTCACCCGGGTGCGGGTCGAACCGATGGGGCGAGTAGGGCGGCGCGGCGCTGCGCAGGGGCAACGGGGTAAAGCGCAGGTTGGGGCAGGCTGGAATGCTGAAACTGGCGTCCAGCTCGATACGGTTCCACGCCAGGCCGCCATTCCAGTGGGTCAACATGGTGAACAGCGGGAAGCCGGTGCTCAGGTCTTCATGGACCATGTCGGTGCACCACACCTGGTGCGGGCAGCCCTCGCGCAGGCTGAGCAGGCCGGTGGTGTGGTCGATCTGGCTGTCCATCAGGATGATTGCGCTGATACCGGTATCGCGTAGCGCGCGGCCAGGTTGCATCGGCGCAAAATTTTGCAGTTGGGCGCGGATATCCGGCGAGGCGTTGCACAGCACCCAGTTCACGCCATCGTCGGACAGGGCGATGGACGATTGGGTGCGCGCCTGGGCCCGCAGGCTGCCGTCGCGAAAGCCGGCGCAGTTCACACAGTTGCAATTCCACTGCGGGAAACCGCCACCGGCCGCCGAACCTAGAATCTGGACGAACATCGCTGCTCCTTTACACAAGACTCAAAATAAAAACGCCCCGGCGAGCCGAGGCGTTGCATTGCAATACAAAAGCAATCAGCGGCTGGCGAAGTACATGGTGACTTCAAAACCAATACGCAGATCAGTGTAAGCAGGTTTGGACCAGGTCATATTCATACTCCTACGAAGGGATGGGACGTTTACTACCAAGTAATACATATAGTCCACCTCCAGTCGGAGATGTTCAGATGCGTGGCGCGATTTTACTCATTTCTGGTCAAGCTAGCGCTGTCTTGGTGGAAAAAGCCTGTTGCAGCATCGGCAACGATCAACGTCATATCTGCCAGTGATCGCCCGCTGCCGCGCCATTCGCCAGGCAGCGCCAGCCGCCTGCGGCTTGGTTGAGTTGCGTCGCCGCCTCCACCAGATGCTGGCGTGTACGGGTCTGGATCAACTCGCGTAATTGTTCAAGATAGTTCGCGCCATGCCCGGCCAACCTGGCCTGCCAGAGCAGCTCGGCGGCTTGGGATGTGGGCAGCGCCTGCGGCGAAAATTGCCGGGCCAGGGCCGCGTTGCCCAGCTCGTCGCTCCCATTGATCAAGGCCGGCAATTGCTTGATGAAGGCCTGGATGTGATCGAGCAGGTCCGCCAGCGCCACATCGGGCGACTGCACGCCAAACAACAGACCGGTTTGCCCGTTGAACTGTCGGATACCGCTGAATACGGCGTAGCCCACCTGCAATTCGCCCCGTAGACGCTGGTAGAACGGGGTCTGGGCCAAGTGAGCGAGCAATCGCCAGTCGGCCTCGTCGGCCAGGGATTGGCTCGGGGCCGGGCACAGCAGCAGCAAGGCGGCTTCGGTGGAAGCGGTGTCTAGCTGATGCCAGCGATACAGTCCGTTGATGGGGTGGGCGATGCGTGCAATCTCGGCACATTGCCCGGGCAGGCGTGCGGCCGCATGCTTGATCGCCGTTTCGCACGCAGCCGGCAGGCCCATGCCCAGGCCTTGCCACGTGGTAGTGGCCCATCCACTGGGCAACGGATTGGGGTGCCCAGTGAAGGCAATGTCGGCAGCGCAGGCCGGCAATGCCTTGAGCAGTTCGCGGATGGCCATCTGTGGCGTCGGGCTGGCGGGCGCGTCTTGTTCAAGGTTGGCGTCGGCCTGGGTCAGTTCGCGAGCCAGTTGCTCGACGATAGCGGGCATGGGGTCATGCAGCCCGCTCATTTTCAGCAGCCAACAATTGCCTACAGCTTCGCAGGACATTTCCACGCCGGCCTGGCGGGCGTTGGTCTGCAAAGTTTGCAGGCTGTTACCTATGCCATGGGCGGCCGAATCCAGTTGCCAGCACAGGTAAAGGGCGCCCTCATCGTGATCGGCGGGCAACGCTTGGCTGAATGAAAGGCCTGGCAGTTCGCGCCGGCCACGGGAGCGATCCTGGGCGAAGGTGCGCAAGCCACGATGGGCGCTGGTCTGGCCGCGAATCAGTCCGGGGCGTGGTTCCTGGGTTTGCGGTCGCAAGAATGGGTTGCCCGGCGGCAACTGCCAGGCCTGTTGCGCAGGAGCCGATTGCAGCAGGTTCAGCAGGGTCTTGAGCGCTTGGCAATGCTGCTCGGACAACGGCGCTTCGCGGTTCTCACTGTCATGGCGGGCCAGGGCCAAGGCGCCACTGATCTGCTGTTGGCGGTTGATCAGCAGCGCGTACTCTTCGCGCAACGCAGTCCAATCGCTGTGGGCGAAAAAGCTCAACCAGTCGTTCAACAGGGCTTCGATTGCCAGGGACTGTTGTGAGCCCTGTGGCCCCAGGGTGAATTCGATATCCAGCAGCGCCTGCCCGGCGAACGAGTACAGCACCCTGGCGTGCAGCGCGCTTGCCCAGCCCCGGGTTTTCAATTCGGCCAGCAGACCACCGGGTGCCGTGGCATTCAGCCAGGTGTAGAGGAAATCCAGGGCTTCGCGGGGCGCGTTACAGGCGATGAGGTGATGCAGGTGCTGGTTGTTGAGGTATTGATAGCGATATTTATCGCCGTCCATCAAGGCCGGTGGTGGCTGCTGCGGGCGTAGCGGGCCCGGGCGCAGGCACTCGCCAAAGCGCTCGGCCAAGGCTTGCAGTTCTTCCAGCGATTGCGGGCCGGCCAGGCTCAAGGTCAGCTGTCCTGCTTGATAGAAGTCTTGATAAAACCCCAGCAAGCCTTGTTGGAAATCCTCCTGTGGCACCGGCAGGCTCTCGCGGTTGCCCGCATGAAAACCCCGCAGCGGATGTTCGGCAGCAAGGCCTTCAAGGATCGCGACTTGATGCTGTGCCTCGGCATCCTGGGACCAGGCGATAAACTCGGCCTGCAGCACTTCGCGCTCGCGCAATTGATCGTCCATGGCCAGGCGCGGATGAGCGAGCATATCGGCCAGGCGCTGCAGTGCGCCGTCAAACACCGGGGCGGGCACTTCAAAGAAGAAGTCCGTGGTGCGCTCACGGGTGCTGGCGTTGACCTGGCCACCGTGGCGCTGCACGTAGGCCATCAAACCGTCCGGTGCAGGAAAAGCCTCGGTGCCAAGAAACAGCAGGTGTTCCAGAAAGTGCGCCAGCCCCGGCCAGGCCAACGGCACGTCATGGCTGCCCGCCGCTACCCGCAGGACAGCTGCACAGCGCTTGAGACGTGGGGCATGACGCAGGGAAACCCGCAGGCCATTGGCCAGGGTCAGTTGCAGGTGATGAGGGTGGGCCGGCACAGGCATGAGCACTTCCAGAACGTAGGAAGTGCCTATGCTAGCGCAAAGCGCAGTGGTCAGTGTTTATGCAGCGCGGCATAGAGTTCGGGGCGACGGTCCGCCAGGTAATGGTTGGCCGCTTGCGCGGCGTGTATCACCTGGCGGTCGAGGGTCGCGACGATCAGCGCCTCATCCAGCCCCGCCAGGGCGACGCGTTGCCCATCCGGCGCGGCGATGCTGCTTTGCCCGCAATAGTGGATCTGGTCTTCATGCCCGCAATAGTTGGCGTAGGCCACATAGCACTGGTTTTCAAAGGCCCGGGCGCGCACGGTGACGTCCGCGACGAAGTCGAAGGGCACCATGTTGGCCGTCGGTACCAGGATCAACTCGGCACCTGCCAGGGCCAGGCGCCGAGTGTTTTCCGGGAACTCCAGGTCGTAGCAGATGAGAAACCCCAGCTTCCAGCCGTTCAGTTCGACGACAGGGAACTCGTCGCCACCGGGGCTGAACATCGAGTGATCAAGGTCGCCGAACAGATGGGTCTTGCGGTAGTTGCACAGGCGCTGGCCATTGGCGTCGATCAGCTGCACGGCATTGTAGATCTGGCCGTCCTCGGCCCGTTCCGGATAGCCATAGAGAATCGCCAGGCCCGTGTTGCGCGCCAGTTCGGCAATGGTCTGGGCCGACTGCCCGTCCTGCGCTTCGGCCAGGGCGCCGACTGCTTCAGCACCGATGTTGTAGCCGGTGAGGAACATCTCCGGCAGCACCAGCACGTCGGCATCGCATGCTTCATGCGCAACGCTGTGCAGACGCTTGAGATTGCCAGCGACATCCAGCGGCAATGGCGGGCATTGATACAGGGCAACACGCATGGCTTGGCTCCTTATTCGGCCAGGGCGATAGGGCCGATCTCGTCGAACACATCCCCCGGCCCCGGGTTTTGTGGGTGGGTACTGCCACCGAAGTGGGTCATGATGCCCCAAACCGCGTTCAACGAGGTCTGCACTGCGCCTTCGACCCAGGCTGGGGTCCAGGACACATCGTCGCCGGCGATGAAAATCCCGCGCTGCTCGGCCGGCATATCCTTTTGCATGAAGTGCGCGTACATGCGCTGGTTGTAGCGGTAGTGGCCCGGCAACGCGCCCTTGAACGCGCCGAGGAAGTGCGGATCGGCTTCCCAGGAAACGGTGATCGGGTCGCCAATGATGCGCGCCTTGATATCGACTTTCGGGTAGATTTTTTTCAGCGCATCGAGGGCCAGCTTCACCCGTTTATCGATGGGCTGCGGGAGCATTTTCAGGGCGTCGCTCATCCACGAGTAAGACAGGCAAATAACCCCCGGCTTGTCGTCGCCATTGTCGAACAGGTAGGTGCCACGGGTCAGGCGATCAGTGAGGGTCATGCTCATCAGGTCGCGGCCGGTTTCCGGGTCCTTGTCCTTCCAGAAAGGCCGGTCGACCATGACAAAGGTTTTCGACGACTGCATATAGCGCGTGCGGTCCAGGGCCATCCACATTTTTTGCGAGAACAGGCTTTCGTCGCATTCGATCTGGGTGGTCAGCAGCCAGCTCTGGCAAGTGGTCAGCACGGCGGCGTATTCCCGGGTGTCACCGTAGTTGTCGGTCACCGCAAAACGCCCATCGGCGGCATGGGCAATGCGCTTGACCCCTGCCCGTGGCGCGCCGTGATGCAGGGAGCTGAGGCTGGTGCCGGCCGGCCAATGGGCGCATCGCTCTGGCACGTGGCGCCAGATCCCCATGGGCACTTGCGCCACGCCACCGACCACCAGGTGTTGGTGATCGTCGCAGTTGGTCATCACCACGCGGAAGATTTCCAGCATCGAGTTGGGGAAGTCCGAGTCCCAGCCACCGGTGCCGAAACCTACCTGGCCAAACACTTCGCGGTGATGGAACGACAGTTTGGCGAATGCCTTGGACGTGGCAACGAAGTCGTAGAACGTGCGGTCGTCCCACAGCGGCACCAGCTTGTTCCACAGCTCCTTGAGCCGTGGCACGTCACGGTCGCGAATCGCTTGCTGGATATCACCGAACTGCGAGCCGGCCTCCAGGGCGTCGGCCCAGGCGTCAGCCACTTCCTGGAATAGCGCAGGAAGGTCGGAGATTTTCTGTGCGTAGTGAGTCTGGCCTTCCAGGTCGATCACAGTGCTACCCGAGGCTGGTGTCAGCGGGTTGGGGAACGGCTTGGTTTCAAGGCCCAGCTTGTCCACATAGTGGTAGAACGCCGTCGATGACACCGGGAAGCGCATCCCGCCCAGCTCGGCGATGATGCCTTCGGCCCCTTCAAAAGCCTGGGAGCGCAGGCGCCCGCCCATTTTCGAGGCTTCGTACACCACCGGCTTGAGGCCCAGCTTCATCAACTCGTAGGCGGCCACCAGGCCGGCGATACCCGCACCGACAATCGCCACTTCGGCGCCATGGTTGGCGACGGGAATACTGCCCAGCCCGGCGGGGTGTTCGATCCAGTCATCAAAGGCGAACGGAAAATCCGGGCCAAAGATAGTGATGGGTTTTTTACCGTCTGCAGGGTGGCGATTGTTCTTGTAGGTGGCGTTCATGGCTGACCTTGCTGGCACTCGACGGGGCACGACCCGTGAAGTATAGGAAAAGATGGCAGCCATTCTAGGGAGCGTAGCGCTCGTTAATAAGACGCAATGTGTCGTCGTATTGAATTGTTTTTAGTCGAAGTGACGAGGTTGGCGGTCAGATTGGCTGGCCGCGATCCAATTTGTTACTGAGGATGATCGAGGTGGTGGTCTTTTCTACCCCGTCGACACTGCCGATCTGGTCCAGCAGTTGATCCAACTGCTCCGGCGAATCGGTACGCAGCCAGGCCACATAGTCAAACTCACCACTGACCGCACACAACTGCTGAACCTGGGCCATGGCGCTGAGGCGACGCAGCACTTCCTTGCCGGAGCGCGCTTGCACGGTAATCCCCACATACGCCTGCAACCCACCATCCACCACACGCTGGCCAAGGCGCACGCCATAGCCGGTAATCACCTGGGTCTTTTCCAGGCGCGCCAGGCGCGAGGTCACGGTGGTGCGGGCAATCCCCAGCTGGCGAGCGAGCATGGCCACGCTTTCACGGGCATTGATCTGCAAGGCCGCAATCAACTGGCGGTCGATCTCATCGAGAACGGGAGGGCGGGGGGCGGACAAGATGGGCTCCGGCGTGGGTGGCAATGGGGGAGCATGTTACAGGCTCGTGTTCGCGGGTGGCGATTGCGGTGACCTTTCATGTGCGCTAGATCCGGACTGCCTAGGATCAGAATTAGGCCGCGCCCGCAGAGTTGGCGAGGCTGGCCAATGTGGCATTACACATTTGCGATGCACCTGGCCTGCGTGACAGCCGCCACCCATCATTTAGCAGTGATTTTGGTGGCATCTAACCTACGTTAGGCGTTACCAGTATGTTCAAAGTAACCCCCCAGTCCGCCGGCAAGGTCCAACGCTAAGATCATCGATCAACGCGCTGTTGATCGACTGTTGTCCCATCTGATTTTGGGGCAGAGACGGCACCGAGAAATTGTGCCAGGGCTTCAGTCCCCCTCCGTGAACCGCCGCCGCGTCAGGAAAAGTACCACGCCCAGCGGCACGGCCAGCAGTGCTAGCAGCTCCAGGTCAAAGCCCAGCACCTGCTGCTCACCCACCTTGAAGAGGCTGACCAAGCCCGTTGCCAGCAGCGCCAAACCCAGCCACTTGCGCAGCGGGTATGGTTTCAGAAACTGAACGAGAATCGCGCCCAGCACCAGAAGGACGACAGTTTGCATGATGTAGGGCATGTGCAGTTCCTCAGACCTTGATGACCAGCGTCACGACAGAGCGCTGTGGGCCAATCCCGCCATGGACCTCTCCCTCGATGCTGACCAGCACGTCACCTGCATGCAGGGTCGGCAGGGCTCCTTTGAGGTACCAGTTGACACCTGTCGTCACGACTGCACCTGAAGCCCAGCCAATGAGCGGCCCGCCCAACGCACCTACCCTCCCGGCAACACCACCTGAGGCCGCAGCAATTCCCTTGGCGACGTTGCCACGCATAGTGTTGATAGCATCGGCCTGCTGACGGGTGAGGGGATTGGAAATGCAGACTGTCAGCAGGCATGGCAGGTTTCGAGCCTGCATTCGGTCGTACATATCGACGACCATGCTGTTGACTTGGTAATGGGCGCGTTTCGCTTCGCCAAAGTGCAGCTCGCGCAGGCGACCTCGGTCGCTTTCCATGAGGGTGATTTGAGACAGATTGAAGACGATCCCCTCCTCGGACCTGTACTGCGTGGTCTTCTCGAACTTCATGCGCGTATCCATTCGTGCAAAAAGACGACGATTTTCTACAAGCGGTGACTAAGATGCAAACAGTCTTTGATGTGAGGCCGCGGGGAATTTGACGTCTGCATGGGTCTCATCGCCAGTAAGCCAACTCCCCGATAACAACACATCGAATGCGTCGGTTTTGGAGACGTTAGGCCGAGGCGCCTCCGTGTATCTGCGGTGGTCCATCCAGAAACACGAAAGCCGCGCAATGCGCGGCTTTGAGTATGGTGGGCCCAGTAGGACTCGAACCTACGACCAAGGGATTATGAGTCCCCTGCTCTAACCAACTGAGCTATAGGCCCTCAGTAGGTCGCGGATTATAACGATGGTTTCTCCACTGTGCTATCCGAAAAATCTGAATGGGTCATGTGAAGGAAGGTCGCGGCGAAGATGTCGGCGGGTAGGGGCAGGCTGACGATGTAGCCTTGCATTTGTTCGCAGCCCTCGTCGGCGAGGAAGGCTTGCTGGGCGGGGGTTTCGACGCCTTCGGCGATGATGGTGAATTGCATGCTGTGGCCCAGGGCGATGATGGCGCGCACGATGGCGGCATCGTGGGGGTCGTCTGGCAGGCCGCGGACGAAGGACTGGTCGATTTTCAGGAAGTCCAGGGGCAGGCGCTTGAGGTAACTCAAGGACGAGTAGCCGGTGCCAAAGTCGTCGATGGCCAGTTGGACGCCCAGGCGCTTGAGTTTATGCAGCACTTCAAGAGCCTCTTCGGCCTGGCTCATGATGAAGTTTTCGGTGATCTCCAGTTGCAGGCAGTCCGGCTCCAGGCGGTTGTCCCGCAGCAGTTGCTCGATGCGCCCCAGCAGGTTGGGGTGGCGCAGTTGGGCACCGGCAAGGTTGACGGAGAGCGGGCCAAAGTCGTCATAGGTTTTGCGCCACAGGTGCAGTTGGCGGCAAGCCTGTTCCAGGACCCAGTCGCCGATTTGCAGGATCATGCCGTTCTCTTCGGCCAGGGCAATGAAGTGCTCAGGTGGCACGTCGCCAAAGGTGGGGTGGCGCCAGCGGATGAGGGCTTCGGCGCCGATCAGTTGCTGGGTCTCCAGGCTCAGCTTTGGCTGGTAATACAGAAACAGTTCGTCGCGCTCTATGGCGCGGCGTAGTTCGTGTTCGAGGGCAACGCGCTCGTTGGCCTGGGCGGTGAGGTCCTGGGTGTAACGTTCGACCCGATTGCGGCCCTTGGCTTTGGAACGGTACATGGCGGCATCGGCGTTTTTGACCAGGGTGGCGACGTCGATGCCGTCCTGCGGATAGAGGCTGGTGCCGATGCTGGCGCTGATAAAGAACTCGTGCTCGCCCGCCTGAAAGGGCAGGGTGAAGCAGGCCAGCAGCTTATTGGCCAGGTGCTGCGCGTCGCTGGCTTGTTGCAGGCCGGGCAGCAGGATGATGAATTCGTCACCGCCCAGGCGGGCCACGGTGTCGATGTCGCGCAGTTGCTCCTTGAGGCGCACCGCGATGTCTTTGAGCAGCAGGTCGCCAATCGGGTGGCCGAGGCTGTCGTTGATGTGTTTGAAACGGTCGAGGTCGAGAAACAGCACCGCACCCTGGCTGCCGGTTTCCTGTTGGCTGGTGAGGGCGGTCTGCAGGCGGCTCTCAAACAGGGTGCGGTTGGGCAGCCCGGTAAGCGGATCGTGATGCGCCTGGTAGTCGAGCCGCGCCTGGGCGTGCTTGAGGCTGGAGATGTCGGCAAATACCGCCACGAAGTGGGTGATTGACTGCTCGTGGTTGCGCACGGCACTGATGGTCAGCCAACTGGGGTACAACTCGCCGTTCTTGCGTCGGTTGGAGATCTCGCCTTGCCAATGGCCGTTGGCGGTCAGTTGATGCCACATGGCGGCGTAGAACGCGCTGTCATGCAGGCCGGAGGCCAGCAGGCGCGGGGTGTGGCCGAGGGCTTCGGCTTCGCTGTAGCCGGTGATTTCGCTGAAGGCACGGTTGACGGCGCTGATGTTTTGCCCGGTATCGGTGATCAGTACGCCCTCGGCTGTGCTTTCAAAAACCGTCGCGGCCTGTTGCAGTTTTTCCTGCATCAACTGGCGTTCGGTAATGTCGCGGGCGATGGTCAGCATACAGTCGTCATCCCCGATCGGCAGTGGACGACTGGACACTTCGCACAGGCGAATCTGGCCGTCACTGCGTCGGATATGACAGACAAAATCACGCACCAGGCCGTCGCGGTGCAGCAGGTCGAGCATGTGTCTGCGTTCGTTCAAGTCCACCCAGATGCCCAGGTCCAGGGTCGACTGGTCCAGGGACATTGCACTGTTGAAACCGGTGATGCGGCTGAAGCCTTCGTTGACCTCCAGCAGTAGGCCATCATGCTGGCGTGTCAGTAGCAAGCCGTCGGGCGAGGCATGGAAGGCCTTGGCGAACTTTTCTTCGGAAGTCTGCAGTAGTTGCTGGGTTTCCTTCAGTTGGGTGATGTCCCGCACCACCACGACAAGCGCTTCGGTTGCATCGAGTTGGAAGGGTTCGGCGGAGATCAGCCCGGTAAACGCCTGGCCATTACTGCGCAGGAACGGCATCTCCAGGTTGCGAATGCTGGTGGTCTGCACGCGCTTGAGCAGGTTGGGGCCTACGCCCTGGATGCCCCAGATGTTCAGCTCGGTGGCGGTCTTGCCGATGACGTCTGCAGCACTCAGGCCTATCTGGTCCTCGAATGCCTTGTTGACCTCCAACAGGCAACCATCGGACAGGCGAGCGATCACCAGTATGTCCGGGCATTGCTGGAACACCGAGGCGAACTTCTCCTCTGAGAGCTGCAATGCTTCCTCGGTGCGCTTGGCCTCGCTGATATCGATCATCAGGCCTCGCATGACGGGCTCATGCCCATGCTTGATCAGGCTGACAATGTCCCTGACCCATAGGCAACGGCCGTCGGCGGTGATTACCCGGTAATCGATGCTGTGGTCGCGGTTGGCGCGGGTTTCCCGTTGGCAGAAGGTGTCGGCGCGGGTCAGGTCGGCGGGGTGGATGATATTGCGCCAGAAGCCTGGGATCAGCCAGTGCGCCCTTGGATAGCCCAGCAGTTCCTCGGCGTGGGGCGACACATAGCTGTAGGTGAAATCATGGATGTCAGCTTCCCAGGCGATGGCTGACAGGCTTTCTACCAGCCCGCGGTAATGGTATTCGCTGCTGCGCAACTCCTGTTCCAAGGCCACCCTGCGGGAAATCTCCGAACTGAGCCGACGATTGATCCGAATCACGATGGCCAGCACGGTACTCAACAGCAGCACCGCAGGCAGGCCGTAGAGCAGCAAGTCGGTCCAGAAGGCGCGGTGATCGATGACATTGCCGACCCAGTGCTCCTGGATCTCATCAATTTCCCGGGGGCTGAGGTCGGCGAGGACTTTATCCAGGATGCCAATCAGCATTTTGTTTTCGCGGGGCACGCCCATCGCCAGTTGATAGCGATAAGGCGTTTCGCCACTGACATATAAACCATCGAGCTTGAGTTGGCGCAGGCTCCAGACACTGGAGGCCAGGTCCCCGACGACGGCGTCCACCTCATCGGTGGCCAGGGCCTGTAACGTCGAGCTGACGTTGGGCATCGCCACCAGGTTCAAGTCGGGGTGGTGGGTGCGCAGCAACTCGTGTGGGGCATAGTTCTCCACCACGGCAATCTTCAACCCATACAGGTCCTTGAGGGAGCGGGGTTGGGCGCCGCCTTCGTGGGCGAGGATGACTATCGGGAAGTCGAGATAAGGCCGGGAAAATGCCAGGAAACCCTGGCGCTCCGGGGTGGACATAATGCCCGGCAAGAGGTCGAGCTGGTTGTTCCTGGCCTGCTCCAGCAGTGCGCTCCAGTTGGCGGGCTCGATCAACTTGACCTTGATACCCAGGCGATCCTGGATCAGTCGAACATAGTCAGCCGCCAGGCCCTGGTAGCGGCCTTCTTCATCGCGATATTCAAATGGCGGCCACGACGCATCAACGCCCAGGCGCAACTCCGGGTGGTCCGCCAACCAGCCATGCTCTTCATCAGTGAGAGTCAACGCGCCAGCCGTTGCGGTCCAGGTCAGCAGCGACAGCAGTAGCACGGTCGGCAGTCTGGGCATAACGGTCTCGTTATGGCACGGGGAATATTTCGAGTGTAGACGGGCATTGCGAGGGGAGGTAAAGCGGGGGGAGATTTAATCTGCACAAAGCAAAACCCCCAGGCCTGGGCCTGGGGGTTTTGTGATCACTCGTCGAGGAAGGAGCGCAAATGCTCGCTTCTCGTCGGGTGGCGCAACTTGCGCAGCGCCTTGGCTTCGATCTGACGGATCCGCTCGCGGGTCACGTCAAACTGCTTACCGACTTCCTCAAGGGTGTGGTCGGTATTCATGTCGATGCCGAAACGCATGCGCAGTACCTTGGCTTCACGGGCAGTGAGGCCAGACAGTACGTCGCGTGTCGCTTCTTTGAGGCTCTCAACGGTGGCGACATCGATTGGCGACTGCATGGTCGAGTCTTCGATGAAGTCACCCAGATGGGAGTCTTCGTCATCACCAATCGGGGTTTCCATGGAGATCGGCTCTTTAGCGATCTTCAATACCTTGCGGATTTTATCCTCAGGCATTTCCATGCGTTCACCCAGCTCTTCCGGGGTCGGTTCGCGACCCATTTCCTGCAACATCTGCCGGGAAATACGGTTGAGCTTGTTGATGGTCTCGATCATGTGCACCGGAATACGGATGGTGCGGGCCTGGTCGGCGATCGAGCGAGTGATCGCCTGACGGATCCACCAGGTGGCATAAGTCGAGAACTTGTAGCCGCGACGGTATTCGAACTTGTCCACAGCCTTCATCAAGCCGATGTTGCCTTCCTGGATCAGGTCGAGGAATTGCAAGCCACGGTTGGTGTACTTCTTGGCGATGGAGATCACCAGACGCAAGTTCGCTTCAACCATCTCTTTCTTCGCGCGACGGGCCTTGGCCTCGCCGATCGACATGCGACGGTTGATGTCCTTGATCTCGGCAATCGTCAGACCGGTTTCGGTCTGCAATGCAGTCAGCTTCTGCTGGCAACGAACGATGTCGGCCTGGAAGCGACCAATGGCTTCAGCGTATTTGCTTTTGCCCTTGGCCAGTGCGTCGGTCCAGCTTTCGTCAACTTCATTGCCCGGGAACTGGCGCAGGAAGTCGGTACGCGGCATGCGCGCATCACGGACACAGAGCTGCATGATCGCACGCTCTTGTGCACGCAGACGCTCAAGGGCGCTACGAACCCGCTCAACCAGGCCTTCGAATTGCTTCGGCACCAGTTTGATCGGCATGAACAGCTCAGCCAGGGCCAGCAGCTCGGCGGTTGCCTGCTTGCTGCCACGACCGTGCTTCTTCAGGGCCTTGCGCGCCAGTTCCATCTGATCGGAGACCGCGCCAAAGCGCTGGGCTGCGATGATCGGATCCGGGCCGCTTTCGACTTCTTCTTCGTCGTCGGTGCTGGCTTCAGCCTCGTCGTCGTCGGTTTCGTCGTCCGCTTTCACGGCCTTCGGGTCGACAGGCGGCGGTATTTCGGCGGCAGGCGGCGTAATGCCGTCGTCCGGGTCGATATAACCGCTCAGGACGTCGGACAGGCGGCCACCTTCGGTGGTAACGCGGGTGTACTCGGAGAGAATGTGGTCAACCGTGCCGGGGAAGTGCGCAATTGCGCCCATCACTTCGCGGATGCCCTCTTCGATACGCTTGGCGATTTCGATTTCGCCTTCGCGTGTCAGCAGCTCAACCGTACCCATTTCACGCATATACATGCGCACAGGGTCGGTGGTGCGACCGATATCGGTCTCCACTGCAGCCAGCGCGGCAGCAGCTTCTTCAGCGGCGGCCTCGTCGGTATCGGCGTCCGCCAGCATAAGAGAATCCTTATCTGGCGCAGCTTCGAATACGTTGATCCCCATGTCGTTAATCATGCGGATGATGTCTTCCACCTGTTCCGGATCTGAAATATCCTCCGGCAGGTGGTCGTTGACCTCCGCGTAAGTCAGGTAACCCTGCTCACGACCAAGGACGATCAACTCTTTGATACGAGACTGCTGTTGCGCTTTTCCGGACATAACACCCTATCCACTGAAGGTCTTGGCGGGCAAAAAACAAGCCGAGGATTATACCCGAGCTATGACCTCACACGCCAGCTGAGGTCGGGTTTGATGCGGAAACATTCTGTTTTAAGAGGTCGCGCATCTGCTTTGCTATCTGAATTTGCTCTTCAGCCGACAATCCTGGCTGCCTTGCTTTCTTGATAAGTTCATCGAGGGTCTGCGTGTGCTGACCCGCGGATAACCTAGTAATGGTGTCTAAAAACTGTTGTTCAAGGTTATCGCCGTCAATTAACCACTCCTTTTCTGCGAGTGCTTTCAACAAACGTCCTTGCTCCGTGCCATGCCAGCGGGCCATCAGCTGGATTGAGTTTAGCTTAGGATTTTTCTGCACGGCCTCGATCAGGGCAATCAGCACCTGGGCGTAGGTGTTGCTTTCGTTGGCAAAATGTTCGGCGCTTTCCACTCGGCCCGCCAGTTGCGGGTGGTGGATAAGGGTGCGCAGGGCAATCAGCGTCGGCGCTTCTACGGCCACCGGCGTGCGCGGGGCGTACGGTTCGTCGCGGTCGCCGCGCTTGCCGTTTTTGTTCCAGGGCTTCTTGTCCCATTTCTTGCCGCCGGCGCCGGTTTTTTTCGGTGTCCAGTCCTGTTGCGGCACAAAGGCTTCTTGAGGCTGGTGAAAATCCCCATAGTCCGGCATGGCGTCGTAGTCGAAGCCCGGGTCGTAGGCCGGTGGCGCATCCTGGGGTGCGCTGTGCACCAGCTGGCTGACCGCCTCGCCGCTCAGCCCGGTGATTTCCAGCAAGCGCTGGCGCATCAGGGCCTTGAGGTTGGCGCCGGGAACCTTGTCGATCAGCGGTGCCGCGAGGGTGGCCATGTGGGCCTTGCCTTCGAGGGAGCGCGGGTCGGCTTCTTCGGTCAATTGCTGGAAGAAATAATCGGCCAGCGGCTGCGCGTGCTGATGAATGCGCGCGCGAAACGCATCGGTACCTTCGGAGCGCACCAGGGTGTCCGGGTCTTCACCTTCGGGCAGGAACAGAAAGCGCGCGCGGCGCCCGTCCTGCAGGCTCGACAGGGTCGCTTCGAGGGCGCGCCAGGCGGCATTGCGGCCGGCCTGGTCACCGTCGAAGCAGAACAGCACGCTAGGCACCACGCGAAACAGGCGTTTCATGTGTTCTTCGCTGGTGGCGGTGCCGAGGGTAGCCACGGCATTGCGCAAGCCTTGCTGGGCCAGGGCGATAACGTCCATATAGCCTTCAACCACGATGATTTCATCGAGGTTGCGGTTGTTCTTGCGCGCTTCGAACAGGCCGTAGAGTTCCTGGCCCTTGTGAAACACCGGGGTTTCCGGGGAGTTCAGGTATTTGGGCTTGTCGTCGCCCAATACCCGGCCGCCGAAGGCGATGATGCGGCCACGGCTGTCGCGGATCGGGAACATCACTCGGTCGCGGAAGCGGTCATAGCGCTTGCCGGTCTCGGCATTTTCCACCAGCAAGCCAGCGTCGATCATGGCTTTTTGCTGCAGGGTATCGCTGCTCAGGTGCTTGTACAGGTTGTCCCAACCCGGCGGGGCGAAGCCCAGGCCGAAGTCGCGGGCGATTTCCCCGGTCAGGCCGCGGCCCTTGAGGTAATCCACGGCGGCTTTGCGCTGTGGATGGCTTTTAAGGGCCTGGCGGTAGAACTCGGCGGCGGCGGTGAGCAGCGGATACAGCGGCGAATCGGTAGGCTGGCGTGGTTTGTGCGGTCGGCCACTTTCTTCGCGGGGGATTTCCATGCCGGCGGCTTTTGCCAGTTCCTCGACGGCCTGGGGGAAGTCCAGGTTGTCATGGTCCATGATAAAGCCGAGGGCATTGCCGCCCGCGCCGCAACCGAAGCAGTAGTAGAACTGCTTGTCGGGGCTGACGCTGAACGATGGAGTCTTTTCTTTGTGGAACGGGCAGCAGGCGGTGTAGTTCTTGCCGGCCTTTTTCATTTGCACGCGCGAGCTGACAACATCGACGATGTCGGTGCGGTTCAGAAGGTCGTCAATAAAGCTCTGGGGAATTAGCCCGGCCATGGCGTTCTCGTCATCACTGCGTGTAAATGAGGGCCCGTGACGCACTCAAGTCGCGCATGTCGGCGGCTTGATCATCGATTGTCTGTTTGGGCTGTCAGGAAGTCTATCTGTCGAGCGTTCACTGACGTTAGTTCCAATCAGTCTTCGACGTATCTGAAAGTGTTGCCCTGGAGTCCGGTCACGGCCAATGGCGGCCTCGGAAGCTCATCGTGGGGCACAGCCGACCTATTGATCGCCTGTTTGGAAAATAAGTGTGCTCGTCAGTAGCCTTGTTAGGCTCGTCAGAAGAGACGTGCACCGCTGGCAAAAGAGCCAGTCCTGACGTTTGAAACAGTGAAGCTTTGTCTCGGTCGCATGGGCGGCGTCGACGGTGAAGCATCAAGCGATATCCGCAAATGCCAACAGCCCGGCTGAGGGCCGGGCTTGGCAGAAGCTTGCTACGAACGTCTGTGTATTAGTACAGACGAACGGCGCGGCGCTGTTCGCGCTGAACTTTCTTGGCGTGACGCTTAACAGCGGCTGCTGCTTTACGCTTACGCTCAGAAGTTGGCTTCTCATAAAATTCGCGGCTACGAACTTCAGCCAGAACACCGGCTTTTTCGCAGGAGCGCTTGAAACGACGCAGAGCTACGTCGAAGGGTTCGTTCTCTTTTACTTTGACGGCTGGCATCCAGAGCTACCTTCTTTCATTACCGGGAATCAACGTTCTCGTCGCAAAAAATTCGCGGCTGAGGTCGTCGGTTTTTAAGGGTTGCGGATGTTAACCCCTCATTGCCCGGAATGCAAAGCCTCTGATCGAAAACCGCTAGTCGGGAGGGGGCATGGCGACTATTATGCGCGCCTTCGAATTCAGCCTCTACAAGGCGCAAACCCATGTTAGTACTGGGCTTAGAAACCTCCTGCGACGAGACCGGCGTCGCGCTTTACGACAGTGAACGCGGGCTTTTGGCCGATGCACTGTTCAGTCAGATAGACCTGCATCGCGCCTATGGTGGCGTGGTGCCGGAGCTGGCCAGCCGTGATCACGTCAAACGCATGTTGCCATTGATCCGCCAGGTGTTGGACGAGGCCGATTGTGTCGCGACCGAGATCGATGCCATTGCCTACACCGCTGGCCCTGGATTGGTCGGGGCCCTGCTGGTTGGGGCTTCCTGCGCCCAGGCGCTGGCATTTGCCTGGGGTATTCCAGCCCTTGGCGTGCACCACATGGAAGGCCATTTACTGGCGCCCATGCTGGAAGAAAACCCGCCCGAGTTCCCGTTCGTCGCTTTGTTGGTTTCGGGCGGCCATACGCAGCTGGTTCAGGTCGATGCAATCGGTCAGTACACGCTTCTGGGGGAAACCCTGGACGATGCCGCCGGTGAAGCGTTCGACAAGACCGCCAAGATGATGGGCCTCAATTACCCCGGTGGTCCGGAAATTGCGCGCCTGGCGCAAAAAGGTGTGGCTGGGCGCTATACCTTCCCCCGCCCCATGTGTGATCGCCCAGGCTTGATGTTCAGCTTCAGTGGCTTGAAAACCTCGGCCTTGAACACCTGGCAGCAAAGCGTCAGCGCCGGGGACGACAGTGAGCAAGCCCGTTGCGACATCTCTCTGGCGTTCCAGCAGGCGGTGGTGGAGACTTTGACCATCAAGTGCAAGCGCGCCTTGAAGCAGGCCGGGATGAAGCGCCTGGTGATTGCGGGCGGCGTCAGCGCCAATAAGGCCTTGCGTCTGTCCCTGGAGAAAATGCTCGGCGACATGAAGGGCAATGTGTTTTACGCGCGCCCCGAGTTCTGTACCGATAACGGCGCGATGATTGCCTTTGCCGGGTGCCAGCGCTTGCAGGCAGGCCAGCACGAGAGCCTGGCCATCAGCGTGCAGGCGCGCTGGCCGATGGAGCAGTTGCCGCCCTTGTGAGCAGACGAACATGAGCCGGGCTCACCGGGCATATTTAAAAATGCCGTTCGCGCCCGGCAAACAGGTCGCGTAAATTGCCGCGATGGCGCCAGACGATCAGCAGGGTGAGCACGCTCATCGGCAGCAGCGCTGCCGGCTCCTGCCAGGCCAGTAGTGGCAGGGTCAGGGGGGTGGCGATCAACGCTGCGAGGGAGCTGGTGCGGGTCAGGTAGAACGTCAGCAACCAGGCGGCAATGGCCAGCAACGCCGCTGGTGGGTAGATTCCCAGCAGCATGCCGGCCGCCGTCGCGACGCCCTTGCCGCCGCGAAAGCGAAAGTACAGTGGGAACAGATGGCCGAGCACGGCGCATACGCCAATCCAGGCCTGTTGTTGCAGGGAGAGGCCAGCCAGATCGGCTATCAGTACCGGCAGCAGGCCTTTGCAGACGTCGCCGAACAAAGTCAGCACGGCGAGTTTTTTGCCGGCCAGGCGCAACATATTGGTGGCGCCGGCATTGCCTGAGCCACTCATTCGCGGGTCGGGATTTCCCGTCAGGCGGCTGAGCAAGATGGCAAAGGACAGCGAGCCGAGCAGGTAGGCGAGGGTCGCCAGTAACCAAGACATGCTAACTATTCCGGGCGAGGACGCCTTGATTCTAACGGGGCATTGCGCCCTTGTCGTGCTGTGGAGAAGAGTGCTTGGACAGAGTGTTTATCGAAGGCCTGGAAGTCGACACCGTGATCGGGGCCTACGACTGGGAGCGAGGTATCCGTCAGTGCCTGCGCCTGGACCTGAGTTTCGCCTGGGACAATCGCCCCGCCGCGGCCGGAGATGACCTGACCCTGGCGCTCGATTACGCCAGTGTTTCCACACGTATCCAGGCCTTCGCCGCGCAGGCGCAATTCCAACTGGTGGAAACGTTTGCCGAGCGCCTGGCGCAAGTCCTGATGGAAGAATTCCAGATTCCCTGGTTGCACCTCAAGTTGACCAAGCCCGGTGCCGTCCCGGCCGCCAAGGGCGTGGGCGTGGAGATCGAGCGCGGATGTCGCTAACTCAGGTTTACCTTGGTCTTGGCAGCAATATCGAGCGCGAGTCCCATCTGTGTGCGGGCCTTGACGCGTTGGCGGGCTTTTTGACGGACTTGCGCTGTTCGGCGGTGTTCGAAAGCCAGCCAGTGGGAATCAAGAGCGGGCCGTTTTTCAACCTGGTGGTGTCGGCATATACCGATTTGCCCTTGATGGAACTGGATCGCCGCTTGAAGTTCATCGAGGCCGACAATGGTCGCTATGCGCCGGATCGCAAGGGTCTGCCTTTGGATATCGATGTGCTGCTGTATGGCGACCTGAGCGGTAACTTCGATGGATTGGTGTTGCCGCGTGCGGAAATCCTGAAGAATGCCTTTGTGTTGTGGCCGCTGTCGTTGATGGCGCCAGAGCGTGTGCATCCGGAGGTGGGCAAAACGTTCGCCGCGTTGTGGCGCGACGCGCAGATCGATCAGGTGCTGGCCCCTGTTGCCTTCAAGTGGCGCGACCAGCAGCTCACCCAGGGCCTGTAGGGGGCGGCCTGCCGGCGACGGCGCCCTCTGGTTTGCGGGGATGCTGCTGACGCCATCGCGGGCAAGCCCGCTCCTACACTGAATGCTGTTCTTTGTAGGCTTTCAGGGCATTGAGCCGTTCACGCTTGAGTGCCTCGCCCAGTTGCGGGCCCTTGAAGCCTTTCTCCAGCAGTGGCGCCACTGCAACACCTCGCGCCACCTGCGCAGCACCCCGTAGATAATCCGCCTGTGGATAACTTCTCTGCTCAAGGCCCTTGCGGCCCCGCGCGTCCATTTCGCAGGCGACGATAAACTCCTCAAAGCGCTGTGGCCGGCGGAACACGTCAAAACTCTGCAGCAACTCCAGCAGGGTCGAGGCCTTGAGCTCCAGTGCCCGATGCCCATGGGTGTGATACTCGCCGACCAGCAGTGCCAATTCCTGGCAGTCCTTTGGCACTTTGAAGCGCTCATTGACCGCTTTGATCAGCTTCAGGCCTCTCTGCTCGTGAGCGATATGCCTGGGTAACTTATCCACAGGTGTCAGGCCCTTGCCCAAGTCGTGCAGCAGGCAGGCCCAGCGCACAGTCAGGGGTTGGGCGTGCAGGGCGGTTTGCTCCAGCACGCTCAGGGTATGGATGCCCGTATCGATCTCGGGGTGGTGGGCCTCGGGCTGGGGCACACCGAACAGCGCATCCACTTCTGGCAGCAGGGTTTTCAAGGCGTGGCAGTCGCGCAGCACCTGGATAAACACCTGTGGCTGATCTTCCATCAGGGCTCGGGAGATTTCCTTCCAGCTGCGCTCTGGCGTCAGGGCTTCCAGTTCACCGGAGTCACTGAGTTGGCGCATCAATTCCAGGGTTTCGGGGGCGATAGTAAAACCGAGGCCGGCATAACGGGCGGCAAACCGTGCGACGCGCAGCACGCGCAGCGGGTCTTCGGCGAACGCCGGGGAGACGTGGCGCAATACCCGCGCTTGCAGGTCGCGCTGGCCGTTATACGGGTCGGTCAGGTTGCCGTCGTCGTCTTCGGCCATGGCATTGATGGTCAGGTCGCGGCGGATCAAGTCTTGTTCGAGCGTGACTTCGGGGCTGGCATGAAACACAAAGCCGCCATAACCCCGGCCACTTTTGCGCTCTGTACGGGCGAGGGCGTACTCCTCGTTGTTCTTCGGATCAAGGAACACCGGAAAGTCAGAGCCTACGGGCCGATAGCCCTTGGCGAGCATTTGTTCGGTGGTGGCGCCAACAACGACCCGATCTATATCGGTAACGGCAATGCCCAGCAAGCGATCACGCACTGCTCCGCCGACTTTGTAGATTTGCATGAAAAAGCCTCCATTAGCCCTACAGGATAACGCCTGTGCCAGGCCAATGGAGGCATTGCTGCGTCAAAGGTGAACCACGGCCAGGTCCAGGCGGCCGTAGTCGTTGTCGTTGTGGTCGTTGCGCGGCGGAACATGGTGGGTCTTCATGACCTGGTCGCCTTGCAGCGTCTCCAGATGGATGTCGAACCCCCACAGCCGGTGCAGGTGCTTGAGCACTTCATCCGTGGATTCACCCAGGGGTTTGCGATCATGCTGCTGGTGACGCAGGGTCAGGGAGCGATCACCACGCATGTCGATGCTGTAGATCTGCACGTTGGGTTCGCGGTTGCCCAGGTTGTATTGGGCCGCCAGGGTTTCGCGGATGGTGCGGTAACCGGCCTCGTCGTGGATCGCGGGTACCAGCAGGTCGTCCTTGAGGTCGTCATCCATGATGCTGAACAGCTTGAGGTCGCGAATCACTTGGGGCGACAGGTACTGCAGGATAAAGCTCTCGTCCTTGAAGCTGCTCATGGCGAACTTGATGGTCGATAGCCAGTCACTGCCGGCGATCTCCGGGAACCAGCGGCGGTCCTCTTCGGTAGGGTGTTCGCACATGCGTCGGATATCCCGGTACATGGCGAAGCCCAGGGCATAGGGGTTGATGCCGCTGTAGTAGGGGCTGTCGAAGCCCGGTTGGAAGACCACGCTGGTGTGGGAGGTGAGGAACTCCATCATGAAGCCGTCGGTCACCAGTCCTTCGTCGTAGAGGTCGTTCATCAGCGTGTAGTGCCAGAACGTGGCCCAGCCCTCGTTCATCACCTGGGTCTGGCGCTGTGGATAGAAGTACTGCGCGATCTTGCGCACGATCCGCACGATCTCCCGTTGCCATGGCTCCAGCAGTGGCGCGTGTTTTTCCAGGAAATACAGGATGTTTTCCTGGGGTTCGACGGGGAAGCGCGCATTGTCCTTGTCGCTGTTCTTGTCGGCGCGTTTGGGGATGGTGCGCCACAGATCGTTGATCTGTTTCTGCAAATGCTCTTCACGATCCTTCTGGCGAAGCCGTTCTTCTTCGGCGGAGATAGGGTAGGGGCGTTTGTAGCGGTCCACACCGTAGTTCATCAGGGCATGGCAGGAGTCCAGCAGATCCTCCACGGCGTCGATCCCGTGGCGTTCCTCGCACTGCATGATGTACTGCTTGGCGAACACCAGGTAGTCGATGATCGAACTGGCGTCGGTCCAGGTACGGAACAGATAGTTGCCCTTGAAAAAGCTGTTGTGACCGTAGCAAGCGTGGGCAACTACCAATGCCTGCATGCAGATGGTGTTTTCTTCCATCAGGTAGGCGATGCACGGGTCGGAGTTGATCACGATCTCGTAGGCCAGGCCCATCTGGCCACGGGTGTAGGATTTCTCGGTGCTGAGGAAGTGCTTGCCGTAGGACCAGTGGTGATAGCCCAGGGGCATGCCCACCGAGGCATACGCGTCCATCATCTGCTCGGCGGTGATCACTTCGATCTGGTTGGGGTAGGTATCCAGGGCATATCCGGCCGCAATACGGCTGATTTCCCGGTCATAGGCCTGGATCAGTTCGAAGGTCCATTCGGACCCTGTGGAAATGGGTTGGCGCTTATGCTCTTTGGCGGTCATGTCACTAACCTGCGCTGGAAGAGTTCACGGAAGACCGGATAGATATCGCCGGCCGAGACCAGTTGTTGCTGGGCGAAGGTATCGGCGAAGGCTTCACCGATGCGCTCGTATTCGAACCACAGGGCCTGGTGCTCGCGGGGGGTAATCTCCACATAAGTGTAGTACTGCACGAACGGCATGATCTGGTTGACCAGGATGTCGCGGCAGATGGGCGAGTCGTCGTTCCAGTTGTCGCCGTCGGAAGCTTGGGCGGCGTAGATGTTCCACTCGTTGGCCGGGTAGCGCTCGGCCATGATTTCCTGCATCAATTTCAGCGCGCTGGACACGATGGTGCCGCCGGTCTCCCGTGAATAGAAAAACTCTTCTTCGTCGACCTCACGGGCACTGGTGTGATGGCGGATAAACACCACGTCGATCTTGTCGTAGTTACGCTTGAGAAACAGGTACAGCAAGATAAAAAAGCGCTTGGCGATGTCCTTGGTCGCCTGGGTCATCGAGCCGGAAACGTCCATCAGGCAGAACATCACTGCCTTGGAACTGGGGTTGGGTTGCTTGACCAGCAGGTTGTACTTCAAGTCGAAGGTATCGAGGAATGGCACGCGGTGAATGCGCGCGCTGAGTTTCTCGATTTCTGCCTCGATTTCCTGGATATCGCCGAAGTTGTCCGGTTCTTCGCGCTTCAAGCGCGCCAACTCTTCCTTGGCCTCCTTGAGTTTGGCGCGGCTGCTGCCGGACAGGGCAATACGCCGAGCATGGGCCGAGCGCAGGGTGCGGATGATATTGATGCGTGAAGGATTACCCTCGTTGCTGATGCCCGCGCGTACGGTCTTGAACGTGTCGGTGCCGGTCAGGTTGCGCTTGACCAGGTTGGGCAGCTCCAGGTCTTCGAACATGAACTCGAGGAATTCTTCCTGGGTAATCTGGAACACGAACTCGTCCATGCCTTCGCCGGAATTGCCGGCCTTGCCTGGACCTTTACCACCGCCACCGCCTTGAGGGCGCTGGATATGCTCGCCGGTGGTGAATTCCTTGTTTCCCGGGTGAACCACAGTCTGTTTGCCGCCACGGCCGTGATGCAGCACCGGTTCGTCGATATCTCGGCCGGGAATGCTGATCTGCTCGCCGTGTTCCATATCGGTGATGGAACGACGACTCACCGCCTCTTCGACGGCCTTTTTGATGTGGTCACGGTAGCGCCGCAGGAAACGCTGGCGGTTTACCGTGCTCTTGTTCTTGCCATTGAGGCGTCGGTCGATCACATAGCTCATAGGGAGCCCTCCGGGCAGCTTCACGTTACAAGCTTCAAGCCGCGAGCTGGAAGCTTAGAGACAAGCGGTCAGCTGCCAGGCCTGGGGCCCGGCAGCGCGCGCCTGTCGCTGCCTTACTGCGATTTGCGAACCCGCAGGTACCACTCGGAAAGCAGCCGTACCTGTTTGTCGGTGTAGCCACGCTCGACCATTCGTGTGACGAAGTCGTTGTGTTTTTGCTGGTCCTCCTTGCTGGCCTTGGCGTTGAAGCTGATGACTGGCAGCAGGTCCTCGGTGTTGGAGAACATTTTCTTCTCGATGACCACCCGCAGCTTCTCGTAGCTGAGCCAGGTAGGGTTCTTGCCGTTGTTGTTGGCCCGGGCGCGCAGTACGAAGTTGACGATTTCGTTGCGGAAATCCTTCGGATTGCTGATGCCGGCCGGTTTTTCGATCTTCTCCAGTTCCTCGTTGAGGGCTACGCGGTTGAGGATCTCGCCGGTTTCCGGGTCACGGTATTCCTGGTCCTGGATCCAGAAATCTGCGTAAAGCACATAGCGATCGAAGATGTTCTGCCCGTATTCGCTGTAGGACTCCAGGTAAGCAGTCTGGATTTCCTTGCCGATGAACTCGATATAACGCGGCGCCAGGTACTCCTTGAGGAAGCGCAGGTAGCGCTCGCGGGTTTCGGCCTGGAATTGCTCCTGTTCGATCTGCTGCTCCAGTACATAGAGCAGGTGCACCGGGTTGGCAGCGATCTCATGGGGGTCGAAGTTGAAGACCTTGGACAGGATCTTGAACGCGAAGCGGGTCGACAGGCCGTTCATGCCCTCATCCACGCCCGCCGTATCGCGGTACTCCTGGATCGACTTGGCCTTGGGGTCGGTGTCCTTGAGGTTTTCCCCGTCGTAGACGCGCATTTTCGAGTAGATATTCGAGTTTTCCGGCTCCTTGAGGCGCGACAGCACGGTGAACTGGGCGAGCATCTTCAGGGTGTCTGGCGCGCAATGGGCCTTGGCCAGGGAGCTGTTGAACAGCAACTTGTCGTAGATCTTGATTTCATCGCTGACCCGCAGGCAGTACGGCACCTTGACGATATAGATCCGGTCGATGAAGGCTTCGTTGTTCTTGTTGTTGCGGAAGGTGTGCCATTCCGATTCGTTGGAGTGGGCCAGCAGGATACCGGTGAACGGAATCGCCCCCAGGCCTTCGGTACTGTTGTAGTTGCCTTCCTGGGTCGCGGTGAGCAGTGGGTGCAGCACCTTGATCGGCGCCTTGAACATCTCCACGAACTCCATCAGGCCCTGGTTCGCCCGGCACAGTGCGCCTGAGTAGCTGTAGGCATCGGCGTCGTTCTGCGGGAATTCTTCCAGCTTGCGGATATCGACCTTGCCCACCAGCGCCGAAATGTCCTGGTTGTTTTCATCCCCTGGTTCGGTCTTGGCGACGCCGATCTGGTTGAGGATCGACGGGTAGAGTTTGACCACCCGGAACTGGCTGATATCGCCGCCAAACTCGGCCAGGCGCTTGGTGGCCCAGGGCGACATGATGGTATTGAGATAGCGGCGCGGGATGCCGAAGTCTTCCTCGAGGATCGCGCCATCTTCCGTGGCGTTGAACAGGCCCAGGGGCGACTCGAACACCGGGGAGCCCTTGATCGCGTAGAACGGCACCTTTTCGATCAGTTGCTTGAGTTTTTCGGCCAGGGAAGATTTACCGCCGCCCACCGGGCCGAGAAGGTAGAGGATCTGTTTCTTCTCTTCCAGTCCTTGGGCGGCATGGCGGAAGTAGGAGACGATCTGGTCGATGCATTCTTCCATGCCATGGAAGTCTTCAAAGGCCGGGTAGCGGCGGATCACCTTGTTGGAGAATATTCGCGACAGTCGCGAATTGTTGGAGGTGTCTACCAGCTCCGGCTCGCCAATCGCCAGTAGCAGGCGTTCGGCGGCAGACGCGTAGGTGCTGCGGTCCTTTTTGCACAGCTCAAGATACTCTTGCAGCGTGAGCTCTTCCTGCTGTGTGGACTCGAAGCGTTGTTGGAAGTGGCTAAAAATACTCATGACGTCGTCACCTCGCTCGATACGTGGAGCCGACGCCGGATCAATCAGTCGATGCTGGCAGCCAGTGGCGCTTGCCGTGGCCATTTCCCCCCAGAACACCCTGAAACGCTACCGATGACCCGCACGCCGGTGTACCGGCTCTCCCCTGTTTTGGATGGCCTGCGCTTAATGATAGTTGGGAATCCGGGAGGTCAAGGCGAGATGCCGAATTAGTTTGGGCGCACCGTTCGTCAGAATCGGCGCGAGCCCAAGCGTCACGCGGGGTAGCGGGGTTTGAAAAAAATTATTGCGAATCGCCTGTGGCAATTTCTGCAGGATAGGTCGTACGCCATAGCTCAAAGCCACCGTCCAGGCTGTAGACATCGGAGAAGCCCTGGCTGACCAGATAGGCGGCAGCGCTCTGGCTGGAGTTACCGTGATAGCAGGCCACTATCAGTGGCGCGTCGAGGTCGGCTGCGCGGATGAAGTCGGCGATATTGACGTTGTCCAAATGCTTGGCCCCGCTGATGTGGGCGGCGGCGTAAGTAGGCTGGTCACGGATATCCACCACCACGGCGCCTTGCTCGCGCAGGGCCTGGGCTTGTTCGGGGGGGATACGTTTGAATTCGGTCATGGCGGGCTCCTTGGGCGTGCGGCAAGCGGCGTCTAGCGCTTGGCGGCAGCCGGCTGTGTTATGGGAAGGGGAGATTCACACTGGCAGCTCAGACGCTCGCCGGTATCGATGTTCATCAAGGTCATGGCCCCGCCCCACACACAACCGGTGTCGAGGGCGAAGACGCCGGGCTCGTCGCAATGGCCTTCAAGGGCGGCCCAGTGACCGAAGATGATCTTCGTGTCGCGGGTCTTGCGCTCCTTGTGGGCGAACCAGGGTTTGTAGCCGGGCAGGGCGGTTTCGGCGCCTTCCTTGCTCTTGAGGTCGAGTTTGCCTTCGGCGGTGCAGAAGCGCATGCGCGTGAAGTAGTTGGTAATGACCCGCAGGCGGGTGATGCCGGTCAGGTCGTTATCCCACTTCACTGGCTCATTGCCGTACATGCCGTCCAGATAGGTGGCGAACAGGGTGTCATCGGCCAGGACGGTTTCGACTTCGGCGGCACATTTGAGGGCTTTTTTCAGGGTCCACTGCGGCGGGATGCCAGCATGCACCAGGGCGGTATTACGGCTTTCATCGTAATGGACGAGCTTTTGCCGGCGCAGCCAGTCGAGCAGCTCGGCGCGATCCGGGGCCTCGAGGATTTCCCGCAGGGTGTCGCCCTTTTTCAGACGCTCGATGTTATTGCCGGCCGCCAGTAGGTGCAGGTCGTGGTTGCCCAGCACGCAGACCAGGGAATCGCGCAGGCGATACAGGTAGCGCAGGGTCTCCAGGGATTGCGGCCCACGGTTGACCAAGTCGCCCACCAGCCACAGCCGATCTTCGGCCGGGTCGAAGGCTACGCGTTCAAGCAGGCATTTAAGCGGCTCCAGGCAACCTTGCAGGTCGCCGACAGCATAGGCTGCCATCAGTGCAGGGCTCCCGGCACCGCCAGGCGGAAGGGGGCAATGATGGCGTCGAAATGTTCGCCGTCTTCGGCCAGCATCTGGTAGCTGCCCTGCATCGTGCCGACCTTGGAGGTCATCACGGTGCCGCTGCTGTAGGTGTGGCTGGCGCCGCTGTCGATCAGTGGCTGTTGGCCGATGACGCCGGCACCGCGCACTTCTTCGACATGGCCGTCACCGTCGGTGATCACCCAATGACGCGACAGCAGCTTGGCGGGCACTTGGCCGTTGTTCTTCACCGTGACGGTGTAGGCAAAGGCGTAGCGGTTCTGTTCGGGTTGCGATTGTTCCGCCAGGAAGCGGGTGACGACGCTGACGTCGATCTGATAGCGAGGATCGGACATGCAAGAGGCCTTAAGAGCAAAAGCGGAGGACAGCAGATGCGGATCAGTCTAGGCCATGAGGTGGGCACTAGGCCAGACATGCTGTCTGGCCGTGGATAATCCTGAGATCGCTATCGCTGGCAAGCCAGCTCCTACAGATGGCGCGGTGTGTGTCTGTAGGCGCCGGCTTGCCGGCGATGGAGCTGTGTCAGTCGGCAGTGGGTGCCGGCTGAATCGCTAGCTGGTCGGCCAAGCGTACGAACGCGGCCAGGTCCAACTGCTCCGGGCGCAGGCTGCCGTCGACACCGGCCGCTTCGATCTCGGCGTTGCTCAACAGCGCCTTGAGTGTATTGCGCAAGGTCTTGCGCCGCTGGTTGAACGCTTCACGCACCACTCGCTCCAGCAGGCGATGATCCTTGGCCGGATGCGGCAGCACGGCGTGTGGCACCAGGCGCACAATCGCCGAATCAACTTTTGGCGGTGGATTGAACGCGCCCGGCCCCACATTGAACAGGTGCTCGACCCGGCAGTGGTACTGAACCATGATCGACAGACGACCCCAATCACCGCCGCCAGGACCGGCCGCAAGACGTTCGACCACTTCTTTCTGCAACATGAAATGCATGTCGCGGATGATCCCGGCGTTGTTCAGCAGGTGGAAGATCAGCGGCGTGGAGATGTTGTATGGCAGGTTGCCGACCACTCGCAGGCTGTGGGGGGCGGCATTGAGGCTGTTGAAGTCGAACTTCAACGCGTCGCCTTGGTGCAGGTTGAAGTTGGACTTGCCGGCAAACTGCTGGTTGAGGATCGGAACCAGGTCCTTGTCCAGCTCAATCACATCCAGCTGGCCGCCACTATTGAGCAGGCCCTGGGTGAGTGCGCCCTGGCCCGGGCCGATTTCCAGCAGGCGGTCTTCGGGCTTGGCATGGATGGAGCGCAGGATACGGTCGATAACGCCAGCATCGTGCAGGAAGTTTTGCCCGAAGCGCTTGCGCGCCCGGTGTTGGTAATGCTCGGTCATATACGGGTCTCGGCCATCTGATAGGCGGTTTCCAGGGCCACGTGCAGGCTACCGGTATCGATCTTGCCGCTACCCGCCAGGTCCAGGGCGGTGCCATGGTCGACGGAGGTGCGAATGATCGGCAGGCCCAGTGTCACGTTGACTGCGGCGCCGAAACCTTTGTATTTCAGCACGGGCAGCCCCTGGTCATGGTACATCGCCAGCACTGCGTCGCAGTGCTCCAGATATTTGGGGGTAAACAGAGTGTCCGCAGGCAGTGGGCCACGCAGGTCCATGCCTTCTTGGCGCAGACGCTCCAGGGTTGGTTCGATGATGTCGATTTCTTCGTGGCCCAGGTGGCCGCCTTCACCCGCGTGGGGGTTGAGGCCGCACACCAGGATCCGTGGCTGGGCGATGCCGAACTTATGTTGCAAGTCAGCGTGCAGGATGCGCGTTACGCGCTCCAGGCGTTCTGGGGTGATGGCATCGGCAATCTGGCGCAAGGGCAGGTGAGTGGTCACCAGTGCCACGCGCAGGCCGCGGGTTGCCAGCATCATCACCACTTGTTCGGTGTGGGTCAGCTCGGCAAGAAACTCCGTGTGACCGGAGAAGGCGATACCGGCTTCGTTGATCACGCCTTTATGCACCGGCGCTGTGATCATCCCGGCGAAGTCGCCGTCGATGCAGCCTTGCCCGGCACGGGTCAGGGTCTCCAGCACAAAGGCCGCATTGGCCTTGTCCAGATGCCCGGCGACCACCTTGGCTTGCAGCGGGGTATCCCATACATACAGGCTGCCCGCGGGTGCCGGCAGGTTGGGCCAGTTGCCCGGTGCGGCGTCCAGCAGGTTGACAGCCGCGCCCAACTGCGCGGCCCGCTCAAGGAGCAGGTCGCGGCTGGTAATGGCAATCAGGGGGTGGGGCTGAGCTTGCGAGGCGAGCAGCAGGCACAGGTCTGGACCTATGCCGGCCGGCTCGCCGGGTGTCAACGCGAAACGCTGGGGTTTCACTGGGCTGCCTGGTCGGTGCCTGTTGTGTCGGCGCCAGGAAGCTTGTTTTCCACGTAGGCTTCGTCACGGATCTGACGCAACCAGGTTTGCAGCTCTTCGTCGTACTTGCGGTTACGCAGTACAGTCAGCGCTTGTTGCTCACGAGCCTGGGTGGTGTTGTCGGTGGCGCGGCGGCCAAGGACTTCCAGGACGTGCCAGCCATATTGGGTCTTGAACGGCTTGGACAGCACGCCTTGCGGCGTATCGTTCATGACTTGCTGGAACTCGGGCACCAGGGCGCGTGGGTCGATCCAGTTAAGGTCGCCGCCGTTGAGGGCAGAACCCGGGTCTTCCGAGAAGCTTTTGGCCAAGGTGGCGAAGTCTTCACCGCCTTCGATGCGCTCATAGATCTTTTGCGCCAGTTCCTTGGTTTGAGCCTCGGTGCGAATCTCGCTCGGCTTGACCAGGATATGGCGGACATGCACTTCGTCTTTCAACGAAGCCTCACCGCCGCGACGCTCCAGCAATTTCAGAATGATGAAACCACCCGGCGTACGCGCAGGTTGGGTGATACCACCCACTTCCATGGCGCTCAGCTCACGGTCAAACGGTGGTGGCAATTGAGCAGCTTTACGCCAGCCCATATCACCGCCTTCGAGGGCGTTATCGCTGCCGGATTGGGCAATGGCCATCTGGGCAAAGTCAGCACCGGCCTTGAGGCGGTCGTAGATCGCCTGGGTCTTGGCCGCTGCAGCATTGAGTTGCTCGGCGTTGGCGCTGTCTGGCGTCGGGATCAGGATATTGGCCAGATGCAGTTCTTCGGAGAGCTGCATCTTGCCCAGGTCCGAGGCCAGGAAGTTCTTCACTTCCTGCTCAGAGACCTGCACGCGTTCGGCCACACGGCGCTGGCGCACACGGCTGATGATCATTTCGCGGCGGATCTGGTCACGGGCGTCCTCATAGGAGAGGCCATCACGAGCCAGGGCCGCGCGGAACTGATCAATGCTCATGTTGTTGCGTTGAGCGATGGTGCCGACGGCCTGGTTCAGCTCTTCGTCGGTGATGCGGATGCCGGAGCGGTCGCCAATCTGCAGTTGCAGGTTTTCGACGATCAGGCGTTCCAGCACCTGTTGGTCCAGGACGCTGGTCGGCGGCACGCCACCGCCACGCTTGGCGATGGTTTGCTGAACTTCCTTGACCCGTTGGTCGAGTTGGCTCTGCATGATCACGTCGTTATCGACGATGGCCACTACTTTGTCCAACGGTTGCACTGCAGCGTGCGCCGCTGCAGTACCCAGGAACAACGCGCCCAGCATCAGCGGGCGCAGACAATCAGAAAGCTTGATCTTCACGTTCACGATAACCTTGGATGCCTTTGTCGAGGAAGCTCTCTACCTTGGCGCCAGTCAGGCCGCCGAGTCCCTTGAGGACGATTTGGAGGAAGAGCCCGTGGTCGCCTTTTTCGTTCTGTGGGGCGATCTGGGTGTATTCGTCGTTGGAAACCCAATAACGGTTGATCACACGCAGTTTCCAGCAGCAGTTGTCGTACTCGAAACCACCGAAGGCTTCCAGGGTACGGTTGCGTGCATAGTCATACTGCCAGCGGGTGATCAGGTTCCACTGTGGAACGATCGGCCACATCATCGAGAAGTCGTGTTGCTGGATTTTGTAGTAATCCTTCACGAAGTTCGGTTGCCCTGCTGTCCCGTAGTCGCCGCCAAACTGCCATTTACCGGTCAGTTGGTTGTAGACCACCTGGTCATTGCGATAGCGATAACCGACGTTGATCACCTTGTTCAGGTTGTCTTCCGGCTGGTAGTGGAACATCGCGCTGCCGGAGCGTGCGGAGTGCTCCTCGGTGTCCCAGTTGTAGTCGGCGGTCGCGCGCCAGTCGCGGTTGAAGCGGAACTCGTAGTCCAGGGCGATTGGCGAGACGTCCGACCGGGAGTCGGCGCGATCGGCAGCCACGATGCCAGGCAGTTGAACCTCGCGGTCCTTGAAGTACAACGCTTGGCCGATGGCGACACGCTGACGCTCAAAGCCGTTGTCTTCGATCCAGCGGCTGGTCAGGCCCAGCGACAGTTTGTTTTCGTCACCGATCCGGTCAGTGCCCGAGAAGCGGTTGTCGCGGAACAGCGAGTTGTAGTTGAACGTGGTTTCGCTGCTATCGAACACCGGGATATCGGACTGGTCTTTCTCTGGAACATAGAGATAGAACAGGCGCGGCTCCAGGGTTTGGGTGTAGTCCTTGCCAAACCATTGGGTGCTGCGGTCGAAAAACAGCCCGCTATCGACACTGGCGATCGGAATGGAGCGATCTTGAGAACTCTTGAAGTCCTGGCCCGCGCGAGCCATATCGGCCTTGCCAGTGCCGTCAAGGTCCAGGTCATACTTGGTATAGGCGTATTTGAGCTTTGGCGTGATGAAGCCGTAACTCGAGGTCATCGGTAGCGAAATGCTTGGTGCTACGTTCAATCGAGTGCCGTTGGCACGGGTCAACCCAGTTACATATGTATCCAGACGGCGTTCGCCGTCAGGGAACGGGCCTCCGTCTTTATTGAAGATATTGCCAGTCCTCAGATCCCGATCAAACCGGACGGCCTCGGCGTCATAAGCAAAGTACAGTCCGCCAGGACGGTAAGGCAGTGCACCATTGATGGTTAACTGCGGCAACCGGTTGTACGGAGTGATCTGGGAGATCGTCGCCAACTCGTAGGCTTGTACATTCAACTGAGCGGTATAGGTATCGCCGCGATAGCTGGCACTGCCTTGCTGGTTGACGAACTCACGAGACTCAACGCCAATCTGGTTGGACTTCAAATCCTGGAAGTAGAACGGATCGCTGATCTTGGTGTAGTCGATCTCAGTCAACAGCCGCGAATCCAACCCACCCTTATGCTGCCAATTGAGCATATAGCGGGTTTTGTTGTAGTCGCTCTGTTTCTTCCGTTCGTCGCTGTCATCGTTCAGATACGCGCCGCCGAACTGACCTTCGCTGGACTTGGTGAGGTAGCGGAACTCGCCTTCCATCAACATGCCGCGCTTGGTCATGTACTGCGGGTACAACGTGGCATCGTAGTTCGGCGCCAGGTTGAAGTAGTAAGGCGTCACCAGAGTAAAGCCACTTTCCCCACCCGAGCTGAAGCTCGGCGGCAGGAAGCCGGATTGACGACGATCGTCAATCGGGAAGTAGATGTACGGGGTGTACAGGATCGGGATGTTCTTGACCCGCAACGTCGCGTTGGTCGCCGTACCGAAGCCGGTGGCCGGGTTCAACGTGATGTTGTTGCCACGCAGTTGCCAGGCATTGCTGTCCGGCTCGCAGGTGGTGTACGTACCATCCTTGAGGCGGATGATCGCGTTTTCGGCACGCTTGGCGTACAGCGCGTTACCGCGGATGCGCGATTTGTGCATCACGTATTCGGCGTTGTCGATCTGGGCCGCACCGGTGTCCAGCTGGACCTGGGCGTGGTCGCCGACGATCAGCGCGCCGTTATCGCGCATACGCACGTTGCCGTTCAGCTCGCCACGGTTCTCGGCCTGGTACAGGCTGGCCTCTTGGGCCTCGACCTGCATGCTGCCCTGGCGCATGACTACGTCACCGGCCAGGGTTGCGACTTGGGTTTCCTGCTCGTAACGAGAGGCTTTGGCACCGATGAAGGTCGGCGCGTCGCTCTTGTCCGTCTTGTCGTTCATGCCAGGACGGATCGGCTCGATGTACGCACCGGCGCAATAAGGACCGGTTTCGGCCAGTTGCGCTGCGGTGAGTTTCTCGCGAGGGACCCAGTCCAGGTGGCTGTAGTCGGCGCTGCGCGAGCGCAGGCCACGGCCCTTGGATTCGGTGACCAGCGTGGTCTGCGGCACGGCTTCGGTACCAGCAGCTTCGCCTTGCGGCGTGCCGTTGGCCGAGCTGACGGCACTGCCGTCATGCACCGGACGCGGTGGCAAAGGGGCTGCGCTGGCTTTCGGCGCGCAATCCCAGGCACCCGAAGCAGAGACTGAGCAGTCATACTGTTCCGCGGCGACCACGAATGAGGTGGCGAAAGGTTGCATGGCCAGCAGACTGCCGGTTACCAGCAACGGAAATTTTCTACGAAACGCGGGGGATTTCAATGCCATCTTATTAGTCCGGGCTTCCTGCGTGCCATCTGCCCGCGGTGTGGGCCGCACGCCTCTCGATGGTCTGAAAAAGATGCGTGATAATAAAGCATGACCCGCTTGACGGCTAGCGCCGTCGGAGACCCTTGTAATGCCCGACCAAGATCTACGTTTGCAACACCTGAAAGTCTGGCTTGATCAGCAGTTACCCGAGCTTTTCCATGCCCAGGGTTGGGGGCCCGTACCCCCGGCTACATTGACTGCGGCCAGCAGCGACGCGAGTTTCAGACGGTACTTCCGTTGGGAAGGTGAAGGTCGCACATTCGTCGTGATGGATGCCCCACCCCCCCAGGAAAACTGCAAACCTTTCGTCGATATCGCACGAATGTTGGCCAAATCGGGAATAAATGTTCCACAAATTTATGCCGAAGATCTGTCCCAAGGCTTTCTTTTGCTCAATGACCTGGGCAAAAACACCTACCTGGATGTGATCGACGGTGAAAATGCCGACCAATTGTTTGCCGAGGCCATCGACGCGTTGCTGGCTTTCCAGCAATTGCCGATGGACGCCGGGTTGCCCAGCTACGACGTGCCGTTGTTGCGCCGGGAGTTGGAGTTGTTCCCCGAATGGTACGTGCGCCGGCACCTGGGCATTGAGTTCGATGAGCAACAGGCGGCGCTATGGCAGCGGGTCAGCCAATTGCTGATCGAGAGCGCCCTGGCCCAGCCCAAGGTCCTGGTGCATCGCGACTATATGCCGCGCAACCTGATGATCAGCGTGCCGAACCCTGGCGTGCTGGACTTCCAGGATGCGGTCTACGGCCCTGTGACCTACGACATTACCTGCCTGTTCAAGGACGCCTTCCTCAGTTGGCCCCAAGCGCGGGTGCGTGAATGGCAGCGTGGTTACTGGGAACGTGCTGGCCAGTTGGGCATCCCGGTACAGGCGGATGTTGAAGACTTCCTGCGTGCCAGCGACTTGATGGGGGTGCAGCGTCACCTCAAGGTCATCGGGATCTTCGCGCGTATCTGCCACCGTGATGGCAAGCCGCGCTACCTGGCGGACGTGCCGCGCTTCTTTGCCTATATAGACGCGGTGCTGGCTGATCGCCCGGAACTGGCCGACCTGGGCGAGTTGCTGTCCAGCCTGCGCCAACCGGTCGAGGCCCACGTATGAAGGCCATGATCCTGGCGGCCGGCAAGGGCGAGCGGATGCGTCCGCTTACCCTGCACACCCCCAAGCCACTGGTCCAGGCCGGTGGCAAGCGCCTGATCGAGTATCACCTGGAGGCGCTGGCGAAAGCCGGATTCACCGAAATCGTCATCAACCATGCCTGGCTGGGCCAGCAAATCGAGAGTTACCTGGGCAATGGCGCGCAATACGGCGTGCGCATCCAGTATTCGCCCGAAGGCGAACCGCTGGAAACCGGAGGCGGGATTTTCCAGGCCCTGCCCCTGCTGGGGGACGAGCCGTTCCTAGTGGTCAATGGCGATATCTGGACCGACTACGACTTCGCCCGCCTCAAGCAGCCCTTGAGCGGCCTCGCGCACTTGGTGATGGTCGACAACCCGCCTCATCACCCCAGCGGTGGCGATTTCTATATCAAGGACGGTTTGCTTCATGATGCCGCGCCCGATGCCGATAACCTGACCTTCAGTGGCATTTCGCTGCTGCATCCCAAGTTGTTCGCGGGTTGCAGCGCCGGTGCCTTCAAGCTGGCGCCCTTGTTGCGCACGGCGATGGCTCAAGGCTTGGTTTCGGGGGAGCACATGGATGGACGCTGGATTGACGTCGGTACGCTGGAGCGCCTGGCGCAGGTTGAAAGTCTGCTGACCGTGGGCCAGTAAGATGCTGTGGCCAGGGACTCTGATCGGAGCCGGGGCGGGGTTTGCCATCGCCAGTATTCCGGGGGCCATGTTGGGCGCGCTATTGGGCCAGGCGCTGGATCGGCGCCTGCAATTGCGCAGTTGGGCGCATCTGCGCGAGCGCCTGGGCGGCCGACCGGCGCTGCGTAATGACGAATTGCTGTTTGTGTTGCTCGGCCGCCTGGCCAAGAGCAACGGGCGGGTGGTGGACGGGCATATCCAGCAGGCGCGGGTGGAGATGCGCTCGCTGGATATGACCGAGCCGGCCCAGCGCCGGGCGATCGCGGCGTTCAATCGGGGCAAGTCGGGGACCGATCGTGTGCGCAGTTACCTGCGTGTGCTCAAGTCCCAGCCCCATGCGGCCGAAGGTGTGCTGCGTGCTTGCTGGCGCATGGTTTGGGCTGACGGCAAGGCCAGCCTCGCCGAGCGCGACCTGATCGCGCTATGGGGCAAATGGCTGGGGTGGACGCCACAACAGATCCAGGCACTGGCCCATGACTACGAGCCGGAGCGTAAACCCCTGGCTACTCGCGGCGGCACTTACCAGGACGCGCTTCGGATTCTCGGGGTCAGCGCGACTACTGAGCCGGCGGTCATCAAGCGTGCCTATCGACGGCTGCTCAGCCGTCATCACCCGGACAAGATTGCCGGCAGCGGCGCCAGCCCCGCGCAGGTACGCGAGGCCACGGAACGTACGCGGGAACTGCATAGTGCCTACACGATCATTCGCGAGCAGCGCAATTTCCGCTGAGCCCCTGTAGGAGCGAGCTTGCTCGCGAAAAACGTAAGCTCAATGCGTTTATTCTGGCTAAACGCGGCGACCTCAGGTTTTTCGCGAGCAAGCTCGCTCCTACAAGGAGGGGATCAGCTTGCGCTGTTTTGCGGGCTCAACCAGCCGCGAATCCGCCGGTACAACTGTTCCTGGGCCGCTGCGCTATTGCCGGGGATCGTCTTCAACGACACCTGCTTATAGTTGTCATTCTTCAGCCGCTTGCTCGCCTGGCCGCGTTCGAGCGCCAGTTTGCTTGCCAGGGCGCTGTCCTGATAGAAGACATCGGCAGTCGCCAACTTCAAGGCCGGCACCAACTGTTGCAGGTCCGGTTGACGGCCCACCGGCGTCTGCGCGGCGACCATAACGAATTTCTGCACCTGGGCTGGTTGTTTTTCGCTCAGGTAGCGCGCTGCCCACCAGGCACCGGTGCCGTGCCCCAGCAGCACGACGCTGCGGGCGTTCTGGGACTGGGCGTAGGCGACAGCGGCATCGATACGGGCGAAGATCCGTGTCGCATCGGTCTTGTCCTGCTCGTCCACGCCGGGAACCACGACCGGGTCGGTGCCCTCGGCTTCGGCGCTGGCCGCTTGTTCGATCGGCTTGGGTGCGGCGCTGCTGGCATCCTTGCTGCTGGTGTCGACGGCCGCGTCGGGCGCCTGCATGACCCGAGGTGGCAGGGTGTCCAGGCTCAGGTCGGGCAGCGACAGGCTCAGGCTGCCCCACGCGGCATCCGGCAATTTCTGGCGCAAAGGCCCGATTGCTTGCGGCCAGTCAGCCGTTTCTCCGGCGCCGGGGACGATAATCACCACACCTTGCGGCTCGGCGCTGTTGGCCGGCTTCCACAGGGCCAGGAACGACTCGTCGCCGGCCTGTAACTGTTGCTGTTCCTGAGGCGGCAATTGCCGCTCCAGGGCGCTGGCTTCTTCTTGGCTGCGCTCGGGTAACGGCTGGCGTTCCGGTGGCTTTTCGGCGGTAGCCGGCGCGGTATCAGCCGCCTGTACGCAAAAGGTGCTGGTAAACAGTAGCGACAGGCACAATGCTGGCAGTGTCGAGCGGTGAAGCAGGGGCATAGTGGAATCCCGGCCAGAAGTGATCCCGGCAGCCTAATGGGTTGGATGTGAGATGTGAATGATGATTTTTCGCTGTCTGCTGGTTATCGGCTATCTGTGCTTTCCCTTGATGGCGAGTGCCGCGCCTGCTTCCGTGGTGCCGCCGGCGGTGCTCAGTGCCCAGCAGCGCGAGTGGCTGGCGCAGCACCCGCAACTGCGGGTCGGTGTGGTGTTGCAGGCGCCCTACGCACAATACGACCGGCGCCTGCAGCGCTTGTCCGGGGCCAATGTCGAGCTGATGCAGGCGCTGGCCAAGGCGCTGAATATCGAACTGACCTGGCGCAACTTCCCCACGCAAGAGCAGTTGGAGGACGCCTTGCGTGAGGACGCGGTCGACCTCGCGCCTGGCCTGCTGCAAACCCCGGCCGGCCTGCGCCTGTGGCTGTTTTCCGACCCCTATATGCGTGTGCCCCAGCACATCGTGGGTATCCGTGACGGCAGCGGCGCAGTGGACCTGGAAAAACTCGACGAACACTCGCGGGTTGCGGTGCGCATGCCCAGTGCCGTGGCCGAATACCTGCGCAGCAATTACCCCAACCTGAACCTGCAAGGCGTGCCCCTGGAGCGCCAGGCCCTGCAATTGTTGGTCAGCCAGCAGGCGCGCTATGCGGTGATCGATGAGGCGCAGTTGAGTCGGTTGTCGGTCGAGCCCGAATTCGCCGGCCTGGCGGTGGTAGGTGATATTGGCCTGCCGCAACTGCTGCGGGTGGCCGCGCGGCGTGACTGGCCACCCTTGGCGGACATTGTCGAGAGCGGCCTGCGGGCCATTCCCGCCCGTGAGTTGGAGCAATTGCACGCCCGTTGGCTGCAACCCAAATATCCGCGGCTCTCGGAATCTCCGGGGTTCTGGCAAAACCTCAGCCTGCTGCTGGGCCTGCTGTTGCTCGCGTGCCTGGCGGTCGCTGTGTGGCAGCGCCGGCAAAAACATGCCCTGGAGCACCAGTTGCTGGCCACCCGCGAAGAAAGCGCGGCCCGCGCCGCCGGTGCCGAAGCCTTGCGCCTGACCCAGTTTTCCATCGACCAAAGCACCGTGGGTATCCTCTGGGTCAATTGGGACAGCCATGTGCGCTATGCCAATGTCGCCGCCGAAGCCATGCTCGGCTACGCCCCAGGCGCGCTGATCGAACGCCCGTTGATCGAGTTCGAACCCAACCTGAGCATGGACCGCTGGCTGAACCTGTGGAAACGCGCGCGAGCCAGCGAAGACGGCCCCCAGAGCTTCGCCACCCAGTGCCTGCGTGCGGATGGCAGCCTGTTGCCCACGGATGTGTCCCTGAGTTTCCTGCGTTTTGCCGGTGGCGAATACCTGGTGGTGTACCTCACCGACGTTACCGAGCGCCGCCGCGCATTGGCCGCCCTGCAGGAAAGTGAAGCGCGTTTGCAAGGCATCGCCGCCAATGTGCCGGGGATGGTCTTTCGCCTGGAGCGGCTGGCGCTGAGTGCCGATATCGACTTCGCCTATATCAGTGAAGGCAGCGAGCGCCTGGTGGGCTACTCGCCGTCCGTGCTCAGCCATCGCGATGTGGGGATTCGCAGCCTGGTACACCCCGATGACCGCGCCAGTTACCACCAGACCCAGGACCAGGCCATCGACAGCGAGAGTAACTGGTCGTGGCAGGGCCGCATCCTCACTCGCCAGGGCGAGCAGCGCTGGGCCGAGATCAAGGCCGTTACCCGGCGCCTGGAGGATGGGGCGGTGGTCTGGGACGGGATCGTCTGGGACATCAGCGACAGCAAGCGAATTGAATTGGAACTGGATGCCTCGCGTGCGCAACTGCGCGAGCTGTCAGCCCACCTGGAGACGGTGCGCGAGGAAGAGAAGGCGCGGATTGCCCGCGAAGTCCACGATGAGCTGGGGCAGATGCTCACGGTGCTGAAACTGGAAACCTCCATGTGCGAGCTGGCCTACGCGCAACTGGACCCCGGCCTGCACGAGCGCCTGAACAGCATGAAGCGCCTGATCGCCCAGTTGTTTCAACTGGTGCGCGATGTGGCCACCGCGCTGCGCCCGCCGATTCTCGACGCAGGGATTGCCTCGGCCATTGAATGGCAAGCGCGGCGCTTTGAGGCGCGCACGCAGATCCCTTGCCTGGTGCAAGTGCCAGATAACCTTCCGGTGTTGAGCGACGCCAAGGCCATCGGCCTGTTTCGCATCCTGCAAGAGGCGCTGACCAATGTCATGCGCCATGCCCAGGCGCATACTGTGGAACTGACCCTGGCGGTGGAGGGCGCCAATCTGCGGCTGACCATCAGCGACGATGGCGCAGGCTTTGTCGCCGCGCCGGGGCGACCGGTGTCGTTTGGCCTGGTGGGTATGCGCGAGCGGGTGCTGATCATGGGCGGGCAGTTGAGCCTGGACAGCGAGCTGGGGGAGGGCACCACCCTGAGCGTGACGGTGCCGTTGGATGCGCCCTAGGCCCTTGTGGGAGCGGGCTTGCCCGCGATGGCGGTGTCACAGTCAGCGGATGCATAAGCTGCTAAACCGCCTTCGCGAGCAAGCCCGCTCCCACATTTTGAATATCGGCGTTTAATCGTTATAGAGAGGAAAGTCCTGTGATCCGCGTATTGGTAGCCGAAGACCACACCATCGTCCGTGAAGGCATCAAGCAGTTGATCGGCCTGGCCAAGGATCTGCTGGTGGTGGGCGAGGCGGGGAATGGCGAACAGCTGTTGGAAGCCTTGCGCCATACACCATGCGAGGTCGTGTTGCTGGATATCTCGATGCCTGGGGTCAATGGCCTGGAAGCGATTGCACGGATTCGCGCGCTGAACAATCCGCCGGCGATCCTGGTGCTGTCGATGCATGACGAAGCGCAAATGGCCGCTCGGGCGCTTAAGGTCGGCGCGGCGGGGTACGCGACCAAGGACAGTGATCCGGCGCTGCTGTTGACGGCGATTCGCAAGGTGGCTGCGGGCGGGCGCTATATCGACCCGGACCTGGCCGACCGCATGGTGTTCGAAGTCGGCCTCACCGATGCCCGGCCCTTGCATTCGCTGTTGTCCGAGCGTGAATTCTCGGTGTTCGAGCGTTTGGCCCAGGGCGCCAATGTCAACGATATCGCCCAGCAACTGGCCCTGAGCAGCAAGACCATCAGCACCCACAAGGCGCGGTTGATGCAAAAGCTCAACATCACCTCCCTGGCAGAACTGGTGAAGTACGCGATGGAGCACAAACTCCTGTAGGCGTATCTATTTGCGACACCCCGGCAGCACCCCGCAGCCCATGCCTGCGGCTTGTCGCGTCCTCCTGACCGCTCAACTGTCCCATGCCCGCCATCCGTGTAGGGCAATCCCTACCCCGAACCTTCCACCGCGCTGATGCCAATCTCTCTTGCGCCCCGATTTTCGTGGGCTGGCGCCTGGACTACGCTTGCTCCACAGCAGTCCAAAACACAAAGGTGCGGGTATGAGCGAGGTGGATTCAAATGATGTGCTGGTCAGCTTTCGTGGTGTGCAGAAGAGCTACGACGGCGAGAACCTGATCGTCAAAGACCTCAACCTGGACATTCGCAAAGGCGAGTTCCTTACCCTGCTGGGCCCGTCCGGCTCGGGCAAGACCACCAGCCTGATGATGCTGGCGGGCTTCGAAACGCCGACCGCCGGGGAAATCCTCCTGGCCGGACGCTCGATCAACAACGTGCCGCCGCACAAGCGTGACATTGGCATGGTGTTCCAGAACTACGCGCTGTTCCCGCACATGACCGTGGCCGAGAACCTGGCGTTCCCCCTGACAGTCCGGGGTTTGAGCAAGACCGATGTCAGTGAGCGGGTCAAGCGCGTGCTGAGCATGGTGCAACTCGACGCCTTCGCCCAGCGCTACCCCGCGCAACTTTCCGGCGGCCAGCAACAACGGGTCGCGCTGGCCCGTGCCTTGGTATTCGAGCCGCAGTTGGTGTTGATGGACGAACCCCTCGGCGCCCTCGATAAACAGCTGCGTGAACACATGCAGATGGAGATCAAGCACCTGCACCAGCGCCTCGGCGTGACCGTGGTCTACGTGACCCACGACCAGGGTGAAGCGCTGACCATGTCCGACCGCGTGGCGGTGTTCCATCAGGGCGAGATCCAGCAGATCGCACCGCCGCGCACCTTGTATGAAGAGCCGAAAAACACCTTCGTCGCCAACTTCATCGGTGAGAACAACCGCCTTAACGGCCGCCTGCACAGCCACACCGGTGAGCGTTGCGTGGTCGAGCTGGCGCGGGGCGAGAAGGTCGAGGCGCTGGCGGTGAATGTCGGGCAGATCGGCGGCCCGGTAACCCTGTCGGTGCGCCCGGAACGGGTCAGCCTCAATGGCTCCAGCGAAAGCTGCAGCAATCGCTTCTCGGGTCGGGTGGCCGAATTCATCTACCTGGGCGATCACGTACGTGTGCGCCTGGAAGTCTGCGGCAAGGCTGATTTCTTTGTGAAACAACCGATCGCCGAGCTGGACCCGGCACTGACGGTCGGCGATGTGGTTCCGATTGGCTGGCAAGTCGAGCACGTTCGCGCACTCGACCCACTTCTAGAGGCGAATTGATCGCCCCCTTGGCTTCACCCAACCCTGCACGTGGAGAGAACAATAAATGTTGAGATCCCTGAAATTGACCGCCCTGGCCATTGGCCTGGCGGGTGCTTCACAGGTCATGGCAGGTCCCGACCTGACGGTGGTGTCGTTTGGCGGCGCGAACAAGGCGGCCCAGGTCAAGGCTTTCTATGCCCCGTGGGAAAGCGCGGGCAACGGCAAGATCATCGCCGGCGAGTACAACGGCGAGATGGCCAAGGTCAAAGCCATGGTCGACACCAAGAGCGTGTCCTGGGACCTGGTGGAAGTCGAGTCGCCGGAACTGTCCCGTGGCTGTGACGAAGACATGTTCGAACCGCTGGACCCGAAACTGTTCGGCAACCCCGACGACTATGTGAAAGGCGCGATCCAATCCTGCGGCGTGGGGTTCTTTGTGTGGTCCACAGTGATGGCCTACAACGCCGACAAACTGAAGACTGCGCCCACCAGTTGGGCAGACTTCTGGGACACCAAGAACTTCCCGGGCAAGCGTGGCCTGCGCAAGGGCGCCAAATACACCCTGGAATTCGCCCTGATGGCCGACGGCGTGGCGCCCAAGGATGTCTACAAAGTGCTGGCCAGCAAAGATGGCCAGGACCGCGCCTTCAAGAAACTCGATGAACTCAAACCGTCGATCCAGTGGTGGGAAGCCGGCGCACAGCCGCCGCAGTACCTGGCCTCGGGTGATGTGGTCATGAGCTCGGCCTACAACGGCCGGATCGCCGCTGTGCAGAAAGAGAGCAACCTGAAAGTGGTGTGGAACGGCGGTATCTACGATTTCGACGCCTGGGCGATCCCCAAGGGCCTGAGCAAGGAGCGCGCTGAGGCGGCGAAGAAATTCATCGCCTTCTCCGTGGCACCGCAACAGCAGAAAACCTATTCGGAAAACATCGCCTACGGCCCGGCCAATACCCAGGCTGTGCCGCTGCTGGCCAAGGACATCCTCAAGGATATGCCGACCACCCCGGAAAATATCGCCAACCAGGTGCAGATCGATGTGAGCTTCTGGGCGGATAACGGCGAGCAGTTGGAGCAGCGCTTCAATTCCTGGGCCGCCAAGTAATAAGCCGCGCCACATAACCCCTGTGGGAGCTGGCTTGCCTGCGATGGCATCACCTCGGTAGACCCGACACACCGAGGCGCTGGCATCGCGGGCAAGCCCGGCTCCCACAAGGGGGCCTTTCACACGGGTCTCAACAGTAGATTTTCCGGAGTTTGCCATGGCCATCGCCGTTCCCTCGAACGAGGTCACCACCCCCAGCTTGAAGCAGCGCCTGGCGCGTGCCGAGCGGCTTAACCGCTGGAAGGCCCAGGCGCTGATCGCGCCACTGGTGGTGTTTTTGCTGCTGGTGTTCCTGGTGCCCATCGTCGCGCTGCTCTACAAAAGCGTCGGTAACCCGGAAGTGGTCGCCGGCCTGCCGCGCACCGTGGTGGCGGTGACGGCCTGGGATGGTCGTGGCTTGCCCGGCGAGCCGGTGTACCAGGCCATCAGCGAGGACCTTGGCGAAGCCCGCAAAAACCAGACCCTGGGCGATCTGTCCAAGCGCCTGAACATGGAACTGGCGGGCTATCGCAGCCTGCTGACCAAAACCGCGCGGGCGCTGCCGTTCAGCGAAGTGCCTGCCTCTTATAAAGAAGCGTTGGAAAACCTCGACGAACGCTGGGGCGACCCCGCGTACTGGCAGGCAATCCGCCGCAATACCACCAGCCTGACGCCTTACTACCTGCTGGCGGCGGTCGATCATCGGATCGACGACCTGGGCGAAGTCGCCCCAGCCACGCCGGACCAGGCGATCTACCTCGATATCTTCGCCCGCACCTTCTGGATGGGCCTGGTGATTACCGTGTGCTGCCTGTTGCTGGCCTATCCGCTGGCATACCTGCTGGCCAACCTGCCGGCGCGGCAGAGCAACCTGTTGATGATCCTGGTGCTGCTGCCCTTCTGGACTTCGGTGCTGGTGCGGGTCGCCGCGTGGATTGTGTTGTTGCAGTCCGGTGGCTTGATCAACGGCGCGCTGATGAGCATGGGCATCATCGATAAGCCGCTGGAGTTGGTGTTCAACCGGCTTGGGGTCTACATCTCCATGGTACATATCCTGCTGCCGTTCATGATTTTGCCGATCTACAGCGTAATGAAGGGTATTTCACCGACCTATATGCGCGCGGCGATTTCCCTGGGTTGTCATCCGTTTGCCAGTTTCTGGCGGGTGTACTTCCCGCAAACCTATGCGGGCGTCGGTGCCGGTTGCCTGTTGGTGTTCATCCTGGCGATTGGTTACTACATCACCCCGGCGCTGCTGGGCAGCCCGAACGACCAGATGGTCAGCTATTTCGTGGCGTTCTACACCAACACCAGCATCAACTGGGGCATGGCCACTGCACTGGGCGGCTTGCTGCTGCTGGCGACCGTGGTGCTGTACCTGATCTACAACTGGCTGGTGGGCGCCAGCCGCCTGCGCCTGAGCTGAGGAGCGCCTGATATGTCCAGCAGTCCTTACATGTCACCCATCGAACGGGTGTGGTTCTACAGCTTGCGGATCCTCTGCGGCCTGATCCTGTTGTTCCTGATCCTGCCGGTGTTGGTGATTATCCCGCTGTCATTCAACTCCGGAAGTTTCCTGGTGTACCCGTTGCAGGGGTTTTCGCTGCACTGGTACCAGGACTTCTTCGCCTCGGCGGAATGGATGCGCGCCTTGAAGAACAGCATCATCGTCGCCCCGGCAGCGACGGTGCTGGCGATGGTATTCGGTACGCTGGCGGCCATCGGCCTGACCCGTGGCCATTTCCCCGGCAAAGCGCTGGTGATGGCCCTGGTGATTTCGCCGATGGTGGTGCCCGTGGTGATTATCGGCGTGGCCAGTTATCTGTTCTTTGCCCCGCTGGGATTGGGCAACAGCTTCTTTTCGCTGATCGTGGTGCATGCGGTGTTGGGCGTGCCCTTTGTGATCATCACGGTGTCGGCGACCTTGCAGGGGTTCAACCATAACCTGGTGCGGGCAGCGGCCAGCCTGGGTGCATCGCCACTGACTGCCTTTCGCCGGGTGACCTTGCCGTTGATTGCGCCGGGGGTTATTTCCGGGGCGCTGTTTGCCTTTGCCACGTCGTTCGATGAGGTGGTGGTGACGCTATTCCTCGCCGGGCCCGAGCAGGCGACCTTGCCGCGGCAGATGTTCAGCGGCATCCGCGAAAACCTCAGCCCGACCATTGCCGCGGCGGCGACCTTGTTGATCGCCTTCTCGGTGGTATTGCTGTTGACCCTGGAATGGCTGCGTGGGCGCAGCGAAAAACTGCGCACCGCGCAGGTCTGACTGCTGAAACCCGATCATCTGTGGAAGCTGGCTTGCCTGCGATGGCATCACCTCGGTACACCTGAGACACCGAGCCGATACCATCGCAGGCAAGCCAGCTCCTACAGTGACCGTGCCTGCCTGGAGTCATCCGACCATTCAGCCGCTGAATGGCAGACAACCCATATTCCCCAGCTATTCTTGTGCCAGCCCCCCAACTTATAAGAGGCCGCGCACATGAGTACCTCCTCATTCAAGATCGCCCATAAATTGCTCACCGGCCCAGGCGCCATCGAACAATTGGCCGCCGAGCTGACCCGGCTGGATATCGATAACCCGCTGATCGTCACCGATGCCGCGCTGGTCAAGTCCGGTACGGTGCAACTGGCGTTGGCGCAGTTGGGTGATCGTCCCTATGAGATTTTCGACCGGGTGTTGCCCGACCCGGAGATCGCCATTGTCGAAGACTGCATGCAGGTCTACCGCGAAGGCGGGCATGACGGCCTGATCGGTGTGGGCGGTGGCAGTGCCATTGATATCGCCAAGAGCGTTGCCGCCTATGCCGGTTATCACGGCGCCCTCGCGGATTTGTTCGGCGTGGACCAGGTGCCGCGCAAGGGGCCGCCGCTGATTGCGATTCCCACCACGGCCGGCACCGGTTCGGAAGTGACCAATGTGGCGATTCTTTCAGACAAGGCCGCGCAATTGAAAAAAGGCATCGTCAGCGACTATCTGCTGCCGGATGTCGCGCTGATCAGCCCGCAAATGACCCTGACCTGCCCGCGCAGTGTCACGGCGGCCAGTGGCGTGGATGCCCTGGTGCATGCCATCGAGTCCTATCTGTCGCTGAACGCCTCGCCGATCACCGATGCCCTGGCCATCGGCGCGATCAAGTTGATTGCCAAGGCCTTGCCCAAGGCTTATGCCAACCCGGCCAACCTGCAGGCGCGTGACGATATGGCCACCGCCAGCCTGATGGCCGGCATGGCGTTCGGCAATGCCGGGGTGGGCGCGGTGCATGCGCTGGCCTATCCGTTGGGCGGGCGCTTCAATATTGCCCATGGGGTGAGCAACGCGTTGCTGCTGCCCTACGTGATGCACTGGAACAAGCTGGCCTGTGTCGAGCGCATGCAGGATATTGCCCAGGCCATGGGCGTGAATGTCAGCGCGTTGAGTCTCAACGACGCTGCCGACCAGGCGGTGGAGGCGATGACGCGGCTATGTGCCGCAGTGGAGATCCCCCAGGGCCTGCGCAGCTTCGGCGTGCCGGAGGAGGCGATCCCGGCCATGGCGGTAGAGGCCGCGGGAATCGAGCGGCTGATGCGCAACAACCCGCGCAAGCTCAGTGCGGCGGATATCGAGAAAATCTACCGCGCCGCCTATTAGCCATTGAGTCAGGTCACGGTGCGCGCAGCAAAGCATGAGGTATACAATGCGCGCCATCGTGATTTAGCTCAGAAAAGGTGCGTCATGCAGCCCTTCGTTATTGCTCCATCGATCCTCTCCGCCGACTTCGCCCGCCTGGGTGAGGAAGTGGACAACGTGTTGGCCGCCGGTGCCGACTTCGTGCACTTCGATGTCATGGACAACCACTATGTGCCGAACCTGACCATCGGTCCGATGGTCTGTGCAGCGCTGCGCAAATACGGCGTGACCGCGCCGATTGACGTGCACCTGATGGTCAGCCCGGTGGATCGCATCATCGGCGACTTCATTGAAGCCGGCGCGACCTACATCACCTTCCACCCGGAAGCCACGCTGCACATCGACCGTTCCCTGCAGTTGATCCGCGAAGGCGGTTGCAAGGCCGGGCTGGTGTTCAACCCGGCGACGCCGCTGGACACGCTCAAGTACGTGATGGACAAGGTCGACATGGTCTTGCTGATGAGCGTCAACCCAGGCTTTGGCGGGCAGAAGTTCATCCCCGGCACCCTCGACAAGCTGCGTGAAGCCCGCGCGCTGATCGATGCCTCTGGCCGCGATATCCGCCTGGAGATCGACGGTGGGGTCAACGTCAACAACATCCGTGACATCGCGGCGGCGGGCGCCGACACTTTCGTCGCCGGCTCGGCGATCTTCAACACCCCTGACTATCAGGCGGTGATCGCCAAGATGCGTGCAGAACTGGCGCTGGCGCGTCCATGAGCGGTTTTGAGCAGTTGTTCCCCGGCAAGTTGCCACGGCTGGTGATGTTTGATCTGGACGGCACCCTGGTCGACTCGGTGCCGGACCTGGCAGTGGCGGTGGACCAGATGCTGCTCAAACTGGGGCGCAAGCCTGTGGGTATCGAGTCGGTGCGCGACTGGGTCGGCAACGGCGTGCAGATGCTGGTGCGCCGGGCCCTGGCCAATCACATCGACGCCCAGGGTGTCGATGACGTGGAGGCCGAGCACGCGCTGGAATTGTTCAACGCCGCCTACGAAGACGGCCACGAACTGACCGTGGTTTACCCCGGCGTACGCGACACCCTCAAGTGGTTGCACAAGCAGGGCGTGGAAATGGCCCTGATCACCAACAAGCCGGAACGCTTCGTTGCGCCGCTGCTGGACCAGATGAAGATCGGCCGGTATTTCCGCTGGATCATCGGTGGCGATACCCTGCCGCAGAAAAAGCCTGATCCGGCGGCGCTGTTCTTCGTGATGAAAATGGCCAACATCCCGGCGTCCCAATCGCTGTTTGTCGGCGATTCGCGCAGTGATGTGCTGGCGGCAAAAGCGGCGGGCGTGCAGTGCGTGGCCCTGAGCTACGGCTATAACCATGGCCGGCCGATTGCTGAAGAGTCGCCGGCGCTGGTGATTGACGACCTGCGACTGCTAATCCCCGGTTGCTTGGGAGCGGGCGCTGAGATAACGTTGCCCGACGCCGTCCCATCCCCTTCTGGAAATCCCATCGTGGTGGTCACTCGCAAACTCTGGATGAAAGTCATCAAGGCCCTGGCCCGCTGGCGTTGGCGCGCCTGACTGATCCTGGCCGCGCTGCGGCACGTTTGCATACCTGACCGTTAGACCCTCACGCCACGAGGCACCTCATGATCCGCGAAGAATTCCTGCGTTTGGCCGCTGCCGGCTACAACCGTATCCCCATGGCCCGGGAAACCCTGGCCGACTTCGATACGCCGCTGTCGATCTACCTGAAGCTGGCCGACGAGCCCAACTCCTACCTGCTGGAATCGGTGCAGGGCGGTGAAAAGTGGGGTCGTTACTCGATCATCGGCCTGCCGTGCCGCACGGTCCTGCGGGTGCATGACTATCACGTCAGCATCACCCATGACGGCGTCGAGATCGAAAGCCACGATGTGCAAGACCCGCTGGCCTTCGTCGAAGCGTTCAAGGCGCGCTACAACGTGCCGACCATCCCTGGCCTGCCGCGCTTCAATGGCGGCCTGGTGGGGTATTTCGGCTACGACTGCGTGCGTTACGTGGAACAGCGCCTGGGCAAATGCCCAAACCCCGATCCTTTGGGGGTGCCGGACATTCTGCTGATGGTTTCCGACGCGGTGGTGGTGTTCGACAACCTGGCAGGCAAGATGCACGCGATCGTCCTCGCCGACCCGGCCCAGGCCGATGCTTTCGAGCAAGGCCAGGCTAGCCTCGAGGCCCTGCTGGACAAGCTGCGCCAGCCGATCACCCCACGTCGCGGCCTGGACCTCAGCCGTCCGCCGGCGGCCGACCCGGTATTCCGCTCCAGCTTTACCCAGGATGACTACGAGCGCGCGGTCGATACCATCAAGGAATACATCCTCGCCGGTGACTGCATGCAAGTAGTGCCGTCGCAACGCATGTCCATCGACTTCAAGGCGGCGCCCATCGACCTGTACCGGGCGCTGCGCTGCTTCAACCCTACGCCGTACATGTACTTCTTCAACTTTGGCGACTTCCACGTGGTGGGCAGCTCGCCGGAAGTGTTGGTACGTGTCGAAGATAACCTCATCACCGTGCGTCCGATTGCCGGCACCCGGCCCCGTGGCGCCACCGAAGAGGCCGACCTGGCGCTCGAAGAAGACCTGCTGTCCGACGACAAGGAAATCGCCGAGCACTTGATGCTTATCGACCTGGGGCGTAACGACACCGGGCGCGTTTCGGAAATCGGCTCGGTGAAACTCACCGAGAAAATGGTGATCGAGCGTTATTCCAACGTGATGCACATCGTCTCCAACGTCACCGGCGAGCTGAAGGCCGGGCTGACGGCAATGGACGCGTTGCGCGCGATTCTGCCGGCGGGCACCTTGTCTGGTGCACCGAAGATCCGCGCGATGGAAATCATCGATGAACTGGAGCCGGTCAAACGCGGTGTCTACGGCGGCGCCGTGGGCTATTTTGCGTGGAATGGCAACATGGACACCGCCATTGCGATCCGCACGGCGGTGATCAAGGATGGCGAATTGCATGTGCAGGCGGGCGGCGGGATTGTTGCCGACTCGGTGCCGGCCCTGGAATGGGAAGAAACCCTGAACAAGCGCCGGGCGATGTTCCGAGCGGTGGCGTTGGCCGAGCAGAGCCCGCAGGACTAACGGCCGGTCCAGATCCAACTGTGGGGCGGGTTTGTGTGGGAGCGGCGGTGCGACGATTCGACTTGCCCGCGATGGCGGTCTGTCAGTCACCGATGTAGTGACTGAACCACCGCTATCGCGGGCAAGTCGCACCGCCGCTCCCACATTGGTTTTACGTTGGACTTGCGACCGTATTAGAAATCCAGGCTCACCCCGACACTGACTCCCTGCTGGGTCAGGCTGTCATCCTTCCTTACGTTATAGGCGGCCCGCAACGCCAGCTCCTGGGTCAACTTGTGGCTGACCCCGAGGCTCAGGCGGTCTGAGTTGCTGCGGGGCGTGTAGCCGTCCAGCTTGAAGTCGATCCCTTGCACGCTGTTGAGCGAAATGTTCACCTTCTGGGTGTCATTCTCGAACTCATGCTCGTGAGCCACTTCGCCAAACACCTGGGTTTGCGGGGTGACCCGGTAGCTGCCTTGCAGGCCAACCCCCAGGCGTTTGGAGTCGCGCTGCTGGTCATCAAAGGTCAGCGCCGTGGAGCGGTTGCCTTTTTCCCCGTAGCCATCGACTTCGACCCGCGCATAGTCGGCGCTGATGAACGGTGACAGGTGCCAGTCGCTGCCGACCCCGGCAATGTCATAACCCACGCGGCCGCTCAAGGCCCAGAGCCAGCCGTCGGTGTCGCCTTTTTCGGAGCCTTCGCTGACGCCCAGGGCGAATTTGCGCTTGAGGCTGTCGAAGTCCAGGCGGCCACCGGTCAGCGCGGCATCGGCCCACCAGTGATTGTGCTGATACTGCGCGAATGCGCTGCCCATGTAGCTGTTGAGCTTGTAGTCCGAGTCGTTGGCGCCGGCTTCCAGGGTCTGGCGATACAAGCCAGCCGCGACGCCTACGCGCCAACTCTCGTCGAGCCGATAGCTGGTGCCGACATTCAGGTTGTAGCCACTGCCGTCGCCACTGGCCGAACTGCGTTGATCATCAAAGTCCAGGCGCTGGCCACCGCCGGCCACAATTGCGCGCCATTGGCCAACGGCCTGCCAGTTGCCATTGTCCGCTTGCCATTGGTTGCGCAGCTCATCCTGGTGGGCACGCAGGGTGCCCTGGGCCATTTCCGGCAGCAAGGTCAGCTCCCAAGGGGCGGCCAGCAGGGAATAGGCGTAGTCGGCGATCAGGCGCTGCCCGGCGACGGTGGGGTGGACCGAGTCGTTGTAGATCAGCTTGGTCGGATCCGGGTTGGTGCCGCCAATGCCGTAGACCGGGTTGGCGGTGCAACTGTTGCCACTGAAGCAGGTGCCGGTAAGGTTCTGCCCGGTCGCCAGGCCAAATCGGCCCGGGTCGGCGAAGGATTCTTGCAACAACAGTGGAATATTCAACGGGATGATCTGGGCATCGATCTGCGACAGGCGTTGTACCAATGCCTGGTTGAAAATATTACTCAGGGCGGAGGTCGCTGCCTGCTGTGGTGTGCCGTTGATGGCAGGTGTCAGGCCCAGGTCGGGTAGCATCCACACCATGATGTAGCGCGCACCGGCTTGTTGCAGGACCTGGGCGCTGTCGGCCAGGCGCCCGCCTGCCGCAACGGCGTCGCCAGGGCTGCCGATGCGCTGTTGCAGGAAGTCATTGCCGCCACCGGACAGAAAGTACAGGGCATTGGGGTCGGCGCGCCCGCCGTTTGCCGGCAGGTAGCCCTGGCGACTGCGCAACACCGTGCCCGCGCCCGCATTGCCGGGTGGGATCGCGGTGTTGGATACCGAGGTGATGGAATCCAGGATGTTGTCGGTCCGGTAACCACCGACCGCCCAGTTGTTGCCGTCAGGCAAGCCTTGCGCCGCGCGAACCGGGGAGGTGGAGGCATTCAGGTCGTTTGGCGCTACGCCCAGTTTCGAGCCCAGCAGGGTTGATGACACCAGGCCATAGTCGCCTTGGAATGTCGGACCGGTACGGTTGGTGAAGCGCAGGCTGGCGCCAGACAACCCGTCGGGGAACTGGCCGGCGTCCGCCAGGCTATCGCCGAAAACGACCATGGTTGAATAAGGTGAAGGTGCTGCAAACGCCTGCGCGCAGGCCAGTGCCAAGAGGCAGCCGGCAAGGGGCGCAACAAAATATGGTCTGAGCATACGAAATTCCATGTGATTGTTTTTGTATCGGAAGTGGAACACTAGCAATGTAGTGGGAGTTGCCTGTGAGGAAAATCGTTTTTTCCTACAAACCCTTGGTCATCGCCCCCGTATTTGCTGCTCCATATTGCACGGCCGGCGAGGCTACGTTACTGTGCGGGAACGTATGAATGAGACCCTCCCCGTGTTGATCATCAGCAAACTCTTGATGCGAGTAGTCAAGGCACACGCCCGTTGGCGTTGGCGCGCCTGAATTTTCTCTGCCGGCCCCGCCGGACCTGTACCGATTTGCCTTCTTCACCCTTTGTTCGACGCCCCTTGCCGGCTCACCCTGGCAACCGGAAAGTGCGTCTGGCAGCGGGTCACTCTCTTGGAAGGCGGTCATTCGAAATCAGTGAATTCAAGAGGTTTGAACCCACATGTTGCTGATGATTGATAACTACGACTCCTTTACCTACAACGTTGTGCAATACCTGGGCGAGCTGGGTGCCGAGGTCAAGGTGGTGCGCAACGATGAAATGACCGTGGCGCAGATTGCGGCCTTGAACCCGGAGCGCATCGTCGTTTCGCCCGGGCCGTGTACGCCGACCGAGGCGGGAATTTCCCTTGAAGCGATCAAGTATTTTGCCGGCAAGCTGCCGATTCTCGGGGTTTGCCTGGGCCACCAATCCATCGGCCAGGCGTTTGGTGGCGATGTAGTGCGTGCCCGCCAGGTAATGCACGGCAAGACCAGCCCGGTGTTTCATCGTGACCTGGGCGTGTTCCAGGGCCTGAACCTACCGGTGACGGTGACCCGCTACCACTCACTGGTGGTCAAGCGCGAAACCCTGCCCGAGTGCCTGGAACTGACGGCCTGGACCCAACTGGAAGACGGCTCGGTCGATGAGATCATGGGCCTGCGGCACAAGACACTGAATGTCGAAGGGGTGCAATTTCACCCCGAATCGATTCTGACCGAGCAGGGCTACGAGCTGTTCGCCAACTTTCTCAAGCAGAGCGGCGGCACGCGCTAAGGACTTTCCATGGATATCAAGACTGCCCTGAGCCGTATCGTCGGCCATCTGGACCTGAGCACCGCTGAAATGAGCGATGTCATGCGCGAAATCATGACCGGTCAATGCACCGATGCGCAGATTGGCGCCTTTATGATGGCCATGCGCATGAAAAGCGAGAGCATCGACGAAATCGTCGGCGCCGTCTCAGTGATGCGCGAGCTGGCGGACAAGGTCGAACTCAAGACCCTCGACGGCGTGGTCGATGTGGTCGGCACCGGCGGCGATGGTGCGAATATCTTCAACGTATCGACGGCGTCTTCCTTTGTGGTCGCGGCCGCTGGCTGCACCGTGGCCAAGCATGGCAACCGCGCGGTATCGGGCAAGAGCGGCAGTGCCGACCTGCTGGAAGCGGCAGGTATCTACCTGAACCTGACGCCGGTGCAGGTGGCGCGCTGCATCGATAACGTTGGCATCGGCTTTATGTTTGCCCAGTCCCACCATGGGGCGATGAAGCACGCCGCTGGCCCGCGCAAGGACCTGGGCCTGCGTACCCTGTTCAACATGCTTGGCCCGCTTACGAATCCGGCCGGTGTGAAACATCAGGTGGTGGGCGTGTTCAGCCAGGCGCTGTGCCGGCCTTTGGCCGAAGTCCTGCAACGCCTGGGCAGCAAGCATGTGCTGGTGGTGCATTCCAAGGATGGCCTGGACGAATTCAGCCTGGCGGCCCCGACCTTTGTGGCGGAGCTCAAGAACGACCAGGTCACTGAGTACTGGGTCGAGCCAGAAGACCTCGGTATGAAGAGCCAGAGCCTGCATGGCCTGGCGGTGGAAAGCCCGGCGGCTTCCCTGGAGTTGATTCGCGATGCCTTGGGGCGCCGCAAGACCGAAAACGGCCAGAAAGCGGCTGAGATGATTGTTCTGAATGCTGGCGCGGCACTTTACGCAGCCGATCACGCCTATAGTCTTAAAGAAGGTGTCGCCTTAGCCCACGATGCGCTGCACACGGGTCTGGCTCGCGAAAAACTCGAAGAGCTGGGAGCATTCACGGCCGTATTCAAAATGGAGAATGAAGGATGAGTGTGCCAACAGTCCTGGAAAACATCCTCGCCCGCAAAGTTGAAGAAGTCGCCGAGCGCCGCGCCCGCGTGAGCCTGGCCGAGCTGGAAGGCCTGGCGAGAAGCGCCGATGCACCGCGCGGCTTCGCCAATGCCCTGATTACCCAGGCCAAGCTCAAGCAGCCGGCGGTGATCGCAGAGATCAAAAAGGCCTCGCCGAGCAAAGGTGTGATCCGCGAGCACTTCGTGCCAGCAGAAATTGCTGCCAGTTACGAGAAGGGCGGGGCGACCTGCCTTTCCGTGCTGACTGACATCGACTATTTCCAAGGTTCCGACGCTTACCTGCAACAAGCCCGCGCCGCGTGCAAGTTACCGGTGATCCGCAAGGACTTCATGATAGACCCGTATCAGATCGTCGAAGCCCGGGCATTGGGCGCCGATTGCGTGCTGCTGATCGTTTCGGCGCTGGACGACGTGCAGATGGCCGAGCTGGCGGCTGTTGCCAAAGGCGTGGGCCTGGATGTACTGGTCGAAGTCCACGACGGTGACGAGCTGGAGCGTGCACTGAAAACCCTCGATACACGGCTGGTTGGGGTCAACAACCGCAATCTGCACACCTTTGAAGTCAACCTCGAAACCACCTTGGACTTGCTGCCACGCATTCCCCGCGACCGGCTGGTGATTACCGAGAGTGGGATCGTCAATCGTGCGGATGTGGAGCTGATGGAAATCAGCGACGTCTACTCGTTCCTGGTCGGCGAAACCTTTATGCGTGCGGAAAATCCTGGGGCTGAGTTGCAGCGCCTGTTTTTCCCGGAGCGTGGTGTGCCGGTCAGCGGTTCGACGCTGGATTGATTTGAAACGCGGTCACTGGGGGAGCTGGCCAGCTCCCACACAAGCCAGCTCCCACATTTGCTTTTGTGTTTATTCAGAGAGGTAAATGCCCGATGATCCAGCCCGTAGCGATGACCGTTGAAGCAGGCCTTGCCGCCGAGCAGGACTTGCTGGCAGCCGTCTGTGCGGGTGAGCAGTCATTCGGGCTGCTGTTCTGGCAACCCAGCGACCAGGCATTGGTGATGCCTCGCCGCCTGAGCCGCTTGCCTGCGTTTGAAGCGGCGAGCCAAGTGTCGGCCGCCCATGGTTGGCCGGTATTGCTACGGGAAACCGGCGGTGAACCGGTGCCGCAATCGAGCGCGACGGTCAATATCGCTCTGGTCTACGCACCGCCGCGCAGTGAAGGCGACCAGGGCCGGATTGAAACCGGGTACTTGCGTCTGTGCCAACCTATCTGCGATTTGCTGACTGAGTTGGGGGGCGATGCTTCTGTAGGCGAAATCGACGGCGCCTTTTGCGATGGCCGCTATAACGTCAATCTCGACGGACGCAAGATGGTCGGTACTGCCCAGCGTTGGCGCCAGAGTGGTGGGCGCCCGGTGGGCCTGGTGCATGGCGCACTGTTGCTGGATAACCATCGCGAAGAACTGATTGCTGCGGTCAATCGCTTCAACCAGGCGTGTGGCCTGGAGCAACGGGTTCGTGCCGACAGCCATATCGCCCTGCATGAAGCCTTTGCTGCGCCGGATGCGGTCAGCCGCCTCGACGCTTTATACCGGCAGATGCTGGCGCAGGTCTTTGCGCCCTAGCGGGTGCCGAACACCACCATCGTCTTGCCTTTGACGTGAACCAGGTTGCGCTCTTCCAGATCCTTGAGCACCCGACCGACCATCTCCCGCGAGCAACCGACGATGCGCCCGATCTCTTGGCGCGTAACCTTGATCTGCATTCCGTCAGGATGAGTCATGGCATCTGGCTGCTTGCACAGCTCCAGCAGGCAGCGGGCGACGCGCCCTGTGACATCGAAGAATGCCAGATCGCCGACTTTGCGTGTGGTGTTGCGTAATCGCTGGGCAATCTGGCCGCTCAGGGCGTAGAGAATTTCCGGATCCTGTTGGGCCAGCTCGCGAAATTTTGCGTAGCTGATTTCCGCGACCTCACACTCGATCTTGGCTCTCACCCAGGCGCTACGTTCCTGTTCTTTGCCGGCTTGCTCAAACAGCCCCAGTTCGCCGAAAAAATCACCGGTGTTGAGGTAGGCGATGATCATTTCACGGCCGTCTTCATCCTCGATCAGGATCGTGACCGAACCTTTGATAATGAAGAAGAGGGTTTCCGAGCGTTCCCCGGCGCAGATGATGTTCTGTTTCGCCGGATAGCGTCGCCGCTGACAATGAGTCAGTAGCTTGTCGAGGTTCTTGATCTTGGGTATGGGGGTAATAGCAACCATGGTTGTATCCCGAAAAGACTGCACGGTGTGGTTGGACTTGTATTTTTTATCGAGCGAGGTCCATCCAATGGATGGCAATGCGCCATTGATTTGGCGCCAGCTTAACAGACACATTCTGACTCGATCAGGGAATTTATCTATCAAGGCCTACTGTTAAGCGCATTGCGGTAGAAGACTGCGCTCGCGGGGGCCTGTGATAAGCTGGCGCCCCTTTTTTAGCAGTGGAGTCTGGGCGATGAAGGCACGCATCCAATGGGCGGGCGAAGCCATGTTCCTCGGTGAGTCGGGCAGTGGCCATGTGGTGGTCATGGATGGCCCGCCGGAGGCCGGTGGTCGCAATCTGGGGGTACGGCCCATGGAAATGCTCCTGCTAGGCGTGGGCGGCTGCAGTAATTTTGATGTGGTCAGCATCCTGAAGAAGTCGCGCCAGGCGGTGGAAAGCTGCGAAGCCTTTCTGGAGGCCGAGCGCGCCACTGAAGATCCAAAGGTGTTTACCAAGATCCATATGCATTTTGTGGTCAAGGGGCGCGCGCTGAAGGAGGCGCAGGTCAAGCGGGCTATCGAGCTGTCGGCGCAGAAGTACTGTTCGGCCTCGATCATGCTTGGCGCGGCCGGAGTGGCCATTACTCATGATTACGAGATCATTGAGCTGGGTTGACCTTTTGTAGGAGCGAGCTTGCTCGCGAAGAACGCCAGCGACAGCGGGTTTAGTCAGGCTGCCCGCGGTGCTCTTGAGTTTTTCGCGAGCAAGCTCGCTCCTACAATGTTCGTGCGAGGTTTAAATGCGGTAAGTGCTTTTGGTCATGACCTTGGCCATCAGGCTCATGCCAAACCTTACCGGCGCCGGGAAGCGGAATCCGCCGGCATCCAACGCGCTTTCGGCGTGGTGCTCTTCGTCGATACGCATCTGCTCAAGAATCGCCCGGGATTTTTCGTCCTCGGCCGGCAGTTGTTCCAGATGCTCATCCAGGTGCTTGCACACCTGATGTTCGGTCGCCGCGACAAAACCCAGGCTGACCTTGTCGCTGATCAATCCCGCAGCGGCCCCGATACCAAACGACAAACCGTAAAACAGTGGGTTCAGCACGCTGGGGTGGCTGCCCAACTGGCGGATGCGCTGTTCACACCAGGCCAAGTGGTCGATTTCTTCCTCGGCCGCATGCTCCATGGCTGCGCGTACTTGCGGCAGCTTGGCGGTCAGGGCTTGGCCCTGGTACAGCGCCTGGGCGCAGACTTCACCGGTATGGTTGATACGCATCAGGCCGGCGACATGACGGGTGTCCGTCTCGCTCATTTGCGCTTCGGGTTGCACGATGGCGGGTGATGGGCGATACGGCTGGCCGCTGAAGGGTAGCAGCGTGCGCATGGCCGTATCGGCTTGCAGCAGCAGTCGGTCAATCGGCGAGTAGTGACGTTGGGTAGTCATGCTGACCTCCGGGAAAAATCTCGGCGCCCAGTTTACCGCAAGAAAGGGGCGTGCGTTTGCGCTGGGTCATGCTTCTTGTAGGGGGGGCGGCTTGCTGGCGATGAGGCTCCTGAGGGTTACGGTGCTCTGGAAGGCGACATCGCCGGCGAGCCGGGTCCTACAATAGGGTTTCAGCCCGGTGGCCAGTTCATCTGGCGTTGACCCAATACATGCATATGAATGTGATAGACGGTCTGACCGCCATCTTCATTGCAGTTCATGACCACGCGAAAACCTTTTTCACAGCCTTGTTCCACGGCCAGGCGCTGGGCGGTGTACAGGATGTGTCCAGCCAGGCCTTTATCTTCTTCCGTCAGGTCGTTGAGGGTGCGGATCGGCTTTTTCGGAATCACCAGGAAATGCACGGGGGCCATTGGCGCAATATCGTGGAAGGCCAGGACCTGGTCATCCTCGTAGATAATCCTCGCGGGTATTTCTCTGTTGATGATCTTGGTGAACAGAGTATCCACAGCTGTTTCTCCATTATGAAAGTGCAGGGTGAGTGTACTCAGCAGTTCAACGCGGGCAATAGGCCTTGTTGATGGCGCCGGCAATCTTGCGGGTCAACCAGCGTGGGCTCAAGCGCGGGCTGAACGCCAGCCAGCGATTACGGCGCCCGGGAATAATGATCGCTTTGTTCTTTGCCAGGGCGCGAACGGTGTGCAGCGCCACCTCTTCCGGGCTCATCAACGCCAAGCGGTCCAGCTTGGCGGTGTCCATCTGTGCGGTACCGAAGAACGCGGTGCGTGTCGGGCCGGGGCAAAGTACTGAAACCTTGATGCCGCAGCTCTTCAGCTCTTCGCGCAGGCCTTCGGAGAAGTGCAGCACATAGGCTTTGCTGGCGTAATAGGTGCTCATCCATGGACCCGGCTGGAAGGCTGCGACCGACGCGACGTTGAGAATCTGCCCGCCACCCTGCAGGGCCATGGAGTTACCCAGTGCGTGGCACAGACGAGTCAGGGCCAGGACGTTGACTTCGATCAGGTCCTGCTCGGTCATCCAATCCTGGGCCAGGAATGGCCCGCTGGTGCCGATGCCGGCGCAGTTGACCAGCAAGTCGATCTGTCGCTCGCCTTCTTCCAGCTCCAGCAGGAACCCGGACAGGCGCAACGGTTCGCCCAGGTCGCAGGCACGGAACAGCACCTCGACGCCAAAGCGTTGGGTCAGTTCTATGGCAATACTTTCCAACTGATCACGCTGGCGGGCCACCAGAATCAAGCTGCGGCCGCGACGGGCCAGTGCTTCGGCCAAGGCCAGGCCGATGCCGCTGGAGGCACCGGTGATCAGAGCGTAACGGGTCATGCGTTTCTCCATCGCAACGCCACCGCGCCTGCGACAGATGCGTCACAGGCGCGGGGCGTTTCTTCATTCTTCCGGAGAGTCTACAGGTTCGGCCGCATCGTCAGCACTTTGCGCGTCTTCTTCACCGGCGATGACGCTCTGGTCCGCGTCTTCATCGGTGGTCATGGAGCTGCTTTCATAGCCGCTGTCCACGCTGCTTTCGAGCTGGTCCAGGTAACCGCTCATGGCGAGCATCACCATAGCGGCGAAGATCAATGGGAGCAGCGCTAGCCACAGGGTGGCCAGGACCTTCACCGCCGTCGAGTTGCGTGGCGGTGGCGCACCATATTGGTTGGCGCCCGCATTGCCTGGCAGCACGATCAGCAGGATCGGGAAAATGCTGCCTACGATCGGTACGAGGTTCAGGAACCATAACCAGCCGGACCAGCCCAGGTCATGCAGGCGCTGTACGGTGATCTGGACACTGATCCACACAGACGCCACGAGTACGACGAAGCCAAGCAGCGAGCCAATGATGATTGCGGCGGTGGGGGAGGCTGCGGCAATACCCAGGCCCACGGTGAACAGGGCACCCACGATGGCGAACATCGCCAGGCTCAGCACCAGGGTCCAGGCCAGGAAGCGCAGGCGCCCGATACGGCCGTTGACGGTAAACACCTTGAGGGTGGAAAACTCGGGAAGGTTATCCCCGACAGCTGCGCGCGGCGGTGCGTATGGCGAAGCAGCCGCGCTTGAGACGTCAGGGCGGGCGGAGTCAGTCTCGTGAGTTTCAGCCAGGCTGAAGGCCACGGGTTGTTCGGCTTCGATGCGTGCATCAATCCCGGTGTTTTTCAGGGCCGTCAGGTAGGTTTCGGCATCGGGGTGAGACAGGTCGCGCTTCAGGGCGACCGGACGACCGGTGAAAAGCTTTTCGATCGCTTCAACGTCGCTTTTGAACAGTTCGGCCAGGTTCAGCTTGGCGGTGGTGCTTTCGACACCCGGGAGCAGGGCTCCATCAAACACAATCTTGAAACGGTTGTCGCTCATGCGGGCATCCTTGTCACTTTCCAGGAGGTAGGTAATGCAGGCCTGCTTCAATCGGCAGGCCTGGGGGGTGTGTCAGCGTGGCCAGCGCAATTGTGCCGCTTGCTCACGCGCCTTGCGGTATTCGGCATCGAGACGGGCAACCAGTTCATCGACGCTGGGTAAGTCGTCAATTTCACCGACGCCCTGGCCGGCGGACCATACAGTCTTCCAAGCCTTTGCCTCGTCGCTGAGAGGCTTGAGCTTGGAGCCGAAGTTGACTTCACCTTTGCCTTGCAGGGCGGCGAGGTCGAAGCCGGCGTTTTCCAGGCTTTGTCGCATAAAACTGGCAGGCACGCCGGATACCGCCGGAGTGTGCACGATATCGGCTGCGCGGGATGTGAGCAGCATCTCTTTATAGGCATCGGGGGCGTGGCTTTCAGTGGTGCCGATAAAGCGGGTACCGAAATACGCGAGATCAGCACCGAGCAATTGCGCGGCGAGAATCTCGTGCCCATGGTTCAAGCAGCCGGCCAGTAGCAGGGTCTTGTCGAAAAACTGGCGGATTTCGGCGATCAGCGAGAATGGACTCCAGGTGCCCGCGTGACCACCAGCCCCTGCGGCTACGGCGATCAGCCCGTCGACCCCGGCCTCGGCGGCTTTCTCGGCATGGCGTCGGGTGGTGACGTCGTGGAACACCAGGCCGCCGTAACTGTGTACGGCGTCTACCAACTCCTTGACCGCACCCAGGCTGGTGATAACGATCGGCACCTTGTGCTCGACGCAGATCGCCAGGTCAGCCTCAAGGCGCGGGTTGCTGTTGTGCACGATCAGGTTGACCGCGTAAGGCGCGGGATTGTCCAGTAGCGCCAGGCCCGCTTCGATTTCTTCCAGCCAGGCCTTGAACCCGCTGCTCTCGCGCTGGTTGAGTGCCGGGAAGCTCCCGACCACGCCATTGCGACAGCACGCCAGGACTAGTTGCGGGTTGGAAATCAGGAACATCGGCGCAGCCACCACGGGCAGGCGCAGACGTTGTTCAAGCAAAGCGGGCAGCGACATTGGAAGTACCCCGGTTTAGGTGCGGCTGATTAGAGTTAGAACGGCTTTACGACGACCAAAATTACAATAGCCAGCAATATCAGAACCGGCACTTCATTGAACCAGCGATAAAAGACATGGCTGCGGGTGTTTTCGCCACGGGCGAAACGTTTTACCTGGGCGCCACACATGTGGTGGTAACCGATCAGGATTACTACCAGGGTCAGCTTGGCGTGCATCCATCCACCCTGGCTGAATACACTTGGGTTAAGGCTGATCAACCAGATGCCGAATACCAGGGTGGCGATCATCGCTGGCAGCATGATGCCCTTGTACAGCTTGCGCTCCATCAGGCTGAAACGCTCCTGACTGACGGCATCCTGGCTTTGTGCGTGATAGACGAACAGGCGCGGCAGGTAAAACAGCCCGGCAAACCAGCAGACAATGCTGACGATATGAAAGGCTTTGAGCCATAGATAAAGCATTTTTAGTTATTCCCAGGTTCACGGTGACTGGAGATAGTAGAGGTTAGAGTGCGCGCACGTCACGTTGACGGTTGTCGCAGAACGATACGACCCCTATTATCGACGGCTTTCCAGTGGGTTCGTTGAGGGCAGGTTTATGGTCAAGGTCGGTATCGTCGGCGGCACGGGTTACACCGGTGTCGAATTGCTGCGTCTGTTGGCTCAGCATCCGCAAGCTGAGGTGGTGGTCATCACCTCCCGATCCGAGGCTGGCCTGGCCGTTGCCGATATGTATCCGAACCTGCGCGGCCATTACGATGGCCTGGCGTTCAGCGTTCCGGACATCAAGACCCTGGGTGCCTGCGACGTCGTGTTCTTCGCCACACCACATGGGGTTGCCCATGCCTTGGCGGGTGAGTTGCTGGCGGCCGGGACCAAGGTCATCGACCTCTCGGCGGACTTCCGCCTGCAGGATGCCGATGAGTGGGCCAAGTGGTACGGCCAGCCCCACGGTGCTCCGGAGCTGCTTGAGGAGGCGGTGTATGGTTTGCCTGAGGTCAATCGCGAGCAGATCAGCAAGGCGCGCCTGATTGCCGTGCCAGGTTGCTATCCGACGGCGACCCAGTTGGGCTTCCTGCCACTGCTCGAAGCCGGTCTGGCGGATGCTTCGCGCCTGATTGCCGACTGCAAGTCGGGCGTCAGCGGCGCTGGTCGTGGTGCGGCCGTAGGCTCCTTGTACGCCGAGACCTCGGAAAGCATGAAAGCGTATGCCGTAAAAGGGCATCGCCACTTGCCGGAAATTCGCCAAGGCCTGCGTCGGGCTGCCGGCAGTGACGTCGGTCTGACGTTCGTGCCGCACCTGACCCCGATGATCCGTGGGATTCACTCGACGCTGTATGCAACCGTCAAGGATCGCTCGGTGGACCTGCAGGCACTGTTTGAAAAACGCTATGCCAATGAACCGTTCGTCGATGTGATGCCAGCTGGCAGCCACCCGGAAACTCGTAGCGTGCGCGGCGCCAACGTATGCCGGATCGCCGTGCATCGTCCGCAGGACGGCGACCTGGTCGTGGTGCTGTCGGTCATTGATAACCTGGTCAAAGGCGCGTCGGGCCAGGCTGTGCAGAACTTGAACATCTTGTTCGGCCTCGATGAGAAGCTCGGTTTGTCCCATGCCGGCATGCTGCCTTAAAGCGTCGGCTGCTGTGCAAAAGGCCCGTTGATCGGGCCTTTTGCGTTTTTAAGGGCGGCTACGCAGATTGATATACCGTAACAATAGTTGACCGCTTTTCTAGGAGAAGCGGATAATGGCCGCCATCACGCATATGGCGGCGCTACGCCGGGAGATTATCAGCATGAGCGTTGAATCCTTCACCCCCACGGCTTTGCAATTCACCCACGGTGCTGCGCACAAGGTGAAGAGCCTGGTCGATGAAGAGGGTAATGATCGCTTGAAGCTGCGCGTATTCGTTACGGGCGGCGGTTGTTCAGGGTTTCAGTACGGCTTTACCTTCGATGAAGATGTGGCCGATGACGACACCATCGTCGAGCGCGAGGGCGTAAGCCTGGTCGTGGATCCGATGAGCTTCCAGTACTTGGCAGGTGCCGAGGTTGATTACCAGGAAGGTTTGGAAGGCTCGCGCTTTGTGATCAAAAACCCGAATGCCACCACGACTTGTGGTTGCGGTTCGTCGTTCTCGATCTGATCGATAGCGGATAGGCAAAACGCCGTTTGGCTCTTATGGGGCCAAGCGGCGTTTTGCTATCTGCGTGTCAGGCTGGGTAGATCGCGCCAAGTACGCGAAGGCCGCGGGCGCCGGTAACGCTTGGACGGTTGGCGGCGATGCCTTCAAGGCTGCAATGGGCCAGCCAGGCGAAGGCCATGGCCTCAACCCAGTCGGGATCGACGCCGTGGGTGGCGGTGCTGCTGACGCGAGTGGCCGGCAGCAAGGCTGCGATACGGTTCATCAGCGTCGTGTTATGGGCGCCACCACCACATACCAGCAGGGTTTCGGTTTGCGGCTGTGCGGTTTTCAGCGATTCGACGATGGTCTGCGCTGTCAGCTCCAGCAGCGTGGCCTGGACATCCTGCGCATTGAATGATGGCAGTCGACCGAGGTGGTGTTCCAGCCATGGCAGGTTGAAGACTTCGCGCCCCGTGCTTTTCGGGCCCTTTGTCAGGAAGAAAGGGTCGCTGAGCAGCGCGGCCAGCAGTTGTGGTTCGATCTTTCCTGTGGACGCCCATTGGCCGTCACGGTCAAAGCTATCGCCCCTTTGCTGGTGAATCCAGGCATCCAGCAGGACATTGCCCGGGCCGCAATCAAAGCCAGCTACCGGTTTACCAGTCTCGATCAGGCTCAGATTGCTGAAGCCGCCGACGTTCAGTACTGCGCGGTTGCCGGCAGCCTCGCCAAACAACGCTTCGTGAAAGGCTGGCACCAGCGGCGCACCCTGGCCGCCGGCGGCCACATCGCGGCTACGAAAGTCACTGACCACGGTGATTCCGGTCAGCTCAGTCAGTAGTGCGGGGTTGCCGATCTGTACGGTAAAACCGCGGGCGGGCTCGTGGCGAATGGTTTGCCCGTGGCTGCCAATTGCGCGGATGTCGTGGTGAGTGAGCTGCTGTTGCTCCAGCAAGGCATGAATGCCATGGGCGGCGAGTGTTACCCAGTTTTGCTGGGCAATCGCCGAGCGGGCAATCTCGTCCGGGCCGCTGGCGCAAAGACCCAGCAGCTCCGCCCGCAGCGTTTCAGGCATGGGAATGTAATGGGTGGCGATCAGTTTGACCGCCGTGTCCTGCTCGATCAGCGCAATGTCCAGGCCATCGAGGCTGGTCCCGGACATGACACCTATATAGAGCGCCATCGCTTAACGCTTCGCCGAAGCCAGCATGGTGGCGCGTTCCTGGTCCATACGTGCCATCAGCGGTTGGCTTTGCTGAAGGAAGCGCGCGCGCTCGGCCTTGGCGATCGGGTCGGCCATCGGCAGCTTCTGGCCCAGTGGGTCGACGTGCACGCCGTTGACCTGGAACTCATAGTGCAAGTGCGGCCCGGTGGACAGGCCGGTGGTACCGATATAGCCAATCACCTGGCCTTGCTTGACGTTGCCGCCGGTTTTCACGCCTTTGGCAAAGCCTTGCATGTGGCCGTAAAGCGTACGGTAGCTGTTGCCGTGCTGGATGATCACGGTGTTGCCGTAGCCGCCGCGGCGCCCGGCCAGCAGCACCTTGCCATCGCCGGCAGCCTTGATCGGCGTGCCGCGCGGTGCGGCATAGTCGACACCTTTGTGGGCGCGGATTTTGTTCAGAATTGGATGCTTGCGGCCCATGGAAAAACGCGAGCTAATACGGGCGAAGTCAACAGGAGTACGGATGAAGGCCTTGCGCATGCTATTGCCATCGGCGGTGTAGTAGCTGCTGTTGCCTTGTTTGTTGGTGTAACGCACGGCGGTGTAGGTCTTGCCGCGATTGGTAAAGCGCGCCGACAGGATATTGCCGGTGCCGACGACCTTGCCGTTGGCCACCTTTTGCTCGTAGATCACGTCGAATTCGTCACCCTGGCGAATATCCTGAGCGAAGTCGATGTCGTAGCCAAACACGCTGGCCATATCCATGGTCATGCTATGGGACAGGCCTGCGCGTGCCGCCGACTGGGACAGCGAGCTGTTGATCACGCCATGGATGTAGGCAGAGCGCATCACCGGCTTGGTGGTTACGCGATTGAAGGCAAATCCCTTGGCGCCCTTGGTCAAGGTGATGCTTTCAAGATCGCTGAGATTGGTGTGCAGGGTGGTCAGTTGACCTTCTGGGCTCAGCTCGAACTCAAGTTTCTGGCCGCGCTTGAGCTGGGTGAATTGCTTGGCTTGCTTATCGCTGGCCAACACATCGTTAACGGTCGCGGCTGGAAGGCCAACTTTTTCGAACAGCGTCGACAGCGTGTCGCCTTTGGCCACGATCACTTCGCGATGCTCGGGGCCCTTTGCTACCTGGGGTACAGGAGCTGCCTGGGCGGTTGTCTTGGTGTCATCCGCGCTGTCTTCAATCTGTGCAAATGGCGACTCGACGCTCGCGGTTGTGGCTTGTTGCGCGTCAGAAGCGTCTTGATCTTGTGTCAGTTGTTCAATCGGGCTCTCCAAGTCAAGGCTCAGAGTCGTTCGTTTGGCTTCTACGTCACTGGAAGGGAATACCAGGAGTGCCAGGCTGAGAAGGGCGGCGATACCACTTGCTGCGAGCAGGTGGGTCTTCGGGTAAAGCGGCGGCGCTTTAGACGGTTCAGTGGTCATAGGTAATTTTGACTTTGAAAAGATGAAATGGAAAAGATGAATGACATGATGAAGATGAAATAACTGTATAAAATATAACCAAATCATCTGTGGTGCAAGCTTGCGAATGCCGGGCTCGCCGAATGGTGCTCGTTTGCAGGGCAAAACTTGTAATTAGTCCCTGATCTTGTATGGTTGGTTCCCTTTGAATCTGAGCCTTGCGGGTCTGTTATGAAGTCGGTTGAAGAGCAGCTAGCGCTGATCAAACGTGGTGCGGAAGAACTGTTGGTCGAGGCCGAGCTGATCGAAAAGCTCAAGCGTGGCCAACCCCTGCGTATTAAGGCTGGCTTTGATCCGACAGCGCCGGATCTGCACTTGGGTCACACCGTGCTTATTAATAAGCTGCGCCAGTTCCAGGAGCTGGGGCATCAGGTGATCTTCCTTATAGGTGATTTCACCGGGATGATCGGTGACCCGAGCGGTAAGAGTGCCACACGCCCGCCGCTGACCCGCGAGCAGGTTTTGGACAATGCCGAGACCTACAAGACCCAGGTCTTCAAGATTCTCGATCCGGCCAAGACCGAGGTGGCGTTCAACTCCACGTGGATGGATCAGATGGGGCCGGCGGACTTCATTCGCCTGACATCCCAGTACACCGTTGCGCGGATGCTTGAGCGCGATGACTTCGATAAGCGCTACTCCACCAACCAGCCTATCGCTATTCATGAGTTCCTGTACCCGCTGGTTCAGGGGTATGACTCGGTGGCCCTGCGTGCGGATGTCGAGTTGGGTGGTACCGACCAGAAGTTCAACCTGTTGATGGGGCGCGAGCTGCAGCGCGCGTATGGCCAGGAAGCTCAGTGCATTCTGACCATGCCATTGCTGGAAGGGCTGGATGGCGTGAAGAAAATGTCCAAGTCTTTGGGCAACTATGTCGGCATCCAGGAGGCGCCGGGGGTGATGTATGGCAAGCTGGTTTCTATCCCGGATGCGCTGATGTGGCGTTACTTCGAGCTGTTGAGCTTCCGCTCCATGGATGAGATCAACGCATTGCGTGCCGACGTTGAGGCTGGTGCGAACCCGCGGGACGTCAAGATCAAGCTGGCGGAAGAGATTGTTGCGCGCTTCCATGGTGAAGGGGCTGCGGCCAGCGCTCACCGTGCTGCGGGCAATCGCATGAAGGATGGCGAGCTGCCGGATGATCTGCCGGAGATCGAGTTGACTGCCACCGAGGCGATGCCGATTGCCGCTGTGCTTAATAAGGCGGGCCTGGTGAAGAACTCGGCAGTGGCGCGCGACCTCCTGGGGTCTGGCGGTGTGCGTATAGATGGTGAGGTTGTCGATCGCACCTTTATATACGAGCTGGGCGCGACCCACGTCTGTCAGGCCGGTAAGAAGGCATTTGCGCGTATTACGCTTAAATCCGAATAAACCTGGAATTAACGGTTGACGGCGAATTATATCTGTCTATAATTCGCCCCACTTCCGGCGCAGTCGAAACGGAAAACTCCTTGGTAAACAATGAGTTATGCGAGA
>NZ_MIFU01000046.1:0-340 GCF_001855215.1 Pseudomonas sp. 06C 126
GCCTGCGTCGACCGCCGCGCGCGAAGCGCCGACTGCCGCGCCCAGCTTGTCGGCCAGGGCGTACAGGTGCTTGAAGTTGTCACCGTTCTGCATGCCACGTCCGCCGGAAACGACGATCTTGGCAGCGGTCAGCTCAGGACGGTCCGACTTGGCCAATTCTTCGCCAACAAAGCTGGAAGTGCCAGCATCGTGAGCAGCGGAAACAGCCTCAACGGCAGCCGAACCACCTTCGGCTGCAACCGGGTCGAAACCGGTGGCACGCACGGTGATGACTTTGACGGCAGCAGTCGATTGCACGGTGGCAATGGCGTTACCGGCGTAGATCGGGCGCTTGAAGGTG
>NZ_MIFU01000047.1:0-340 GCF_001855215.1 Pseudomonas sp. 06C 126
GGTCAGGGTGACGTCAGTGTCAGCCTTGTTGCTCAAGGTGGCGGTGTAAGTGATTTTCCCGCCTTCGTTGACGGCGTCTGGCGCGGTCAAGGTGACGGTGGTGGTGTTGTCGGTGCCCGGTGTGTCAGTTACGACGGTGGTGACTTTATCGGTACCTGGAACCAGGTTTTCAAAGTGCTCGCCACCGGTGACTTTTTCGATGCCGGTCGTAACAGTTTGGTCGCCTTTGTACACATCATCCGGCGCTACAGCCGAAACAGTACCGCTCGACTCGTTCACACCGATGGTGATGACCTGTTTGTTATCGAGGGTGATGGTCAGCGGACCAGTGGTATTGGTA
>NZ_MIFU01000048.1:0-335 GCF_001855215.1 Pseudomonas sp. 06C 126
CTCCGGTCGTCGACTCCAACGGCGCGGGCGACGCGTTCGCCGCCGCGTTCCTGCACGCCTGGCTCAACCGCGAGACACCGCGGCGCAGCGCCCTGTTCGGCACGATCGCCGGAGCCCACGCCTGCACGGTGCCCGCCACGGAGACGACGGCGATCGGCCTGGACGAGCTGCGCCGGCGCGCCCAGGCCGCCGCCCTCGCACTCGGCGCCGGCCCGGACCGGGCCCAGGCGCTGCCCTGGGCTACCCTCGCCCTGGCCGTGTTTCCGCAGCCCCGAGCCGTGACCGCCAGGGGCTTTTCGCAGAACACCGGTTTGCCCGCGGCAATCGCCGCCAGC
>NZ_MIFU01000049.1:0-335 GCF_001855215.1 Pseudomonas sp. 06C 126
CACGCAAACCCTGAAGGCAGCCAGCGGCACACCCAGGCGACGACTGTCGATATCCAACTCAGCAAAACCCTGACCCAACAACTTCTGCAAGTCGCACCCGCAGCCTATCGCACACAAATCAATGATCTGCTGCTCACGGCCCTCACCCGTGCAGTCAGCCAATGGACCGCGCGCGAAAACGTGTTGATCCAACTGGAAAGCCACGGCCGCGAATCGCTGTTCGATGATATCGACCTGACTCGCACTGTCGGCTGGTTCACCAGCCTGTATCCGGTCAAGTTGACCGCCCACCAGGATTTGGGCGAAGCCATCAAACAGGTCAAGGAGCAACTGCG
>NZ_MIFU01000050.1:0-331 GCF_001855215.1 Pseudomonas sp. 06C 126
TGTGAACGAGTCGAGCGGTACTGTTTCGGCTGTAGCGCCAGACGACGTATACAAAGGCGACCAGACTGTTACGACCGGCATCGAAAAAGTCACCGGTGGTGAGCACTTTGAAAATCTGGTCCCTGGTACTGACAAAGTCACCACCGTCGTAACCGACACACCGGGCACCGACAACACCACCACCGTCACCTTGACCGCACCAGACGCCGTCAACGAAGGTGGAAAAATCACCTACACCGCCACCTTGAGCAACAAGGCTGACACTGACGTCACCCTGACCCTCGACAACAAGCAAACCATCACCATCAAAGCCGGTGAAACCGTTGGTACC
>NZ_MIFU01000051.1:0-329 GCF_001855215.1 Pseudomonas sp. 06C 126
GCTGCATAGACCTCTGTGGCAAGGGGGCTTGTCCCCCGCTGGGCTGCGCAGCAGGCCCAAAACCATTCCCCTCGGTGTATCTGGTAGAACTTGGTGAGGCTGTTGGGGCGGCTTTGCCACCCAGCGCGGGGCAAGCCCGCTCGCCACAAGAAAAGCCAGTGTTGGCAGCGAGTTCCAGGGGGCTGCATAGACCTCTGTGGCAAGGGGGCTTGTCCCCCGTTGGGCTGCGTAGCAGACCCAAAACCATTCCCCTCGGTATATCTGGCAGAGCGTGGTGAGGCTGTTGGGGCGGCTTTGCCGCCCAGCGCGGGGCAAGCCCGCTCGCCACA
>NZ_MIFU01000052.1:0-329 GCF_001855215.1 Pseudomonas sp. 06C 126
GCGATACACCGGGCGCCCTGGACCTGGTGGAAGCGACCCGCACAGCCCTGGACCAGGCGGGCATCACCGTGGCATCTGGGCTTTCTGTGGCGAGCGGGCTTGCCCCGCGCTGGGGTGCGAAGCAGCCCTAAAACCTGCCACCCGGATCATTCTGATAGAACTCATTGGCCTTGTTGGGGCCGCTTCGCAGCCCAGCGCGGGGCAAGCCCGCTCGCCACAAAAAGCGCGCAGGCCACACGAAGCCTGCCAGCCACAACAAGCTCCATCGTCACATGGTTTTTTTGCCTGCCTTTCTACAATGATTCCAAGAGGAACAGACATGGCTCAAA
>NZ_MIFU01000053.1:0-325 GCF_001855215.1 Pseudomonas sp. 06C 126
ACCGGGGCCCAGGGGCAGACGCTGGTGGCGATCAACTCCGGGGCCAATATCAACTTCGATAGTTTGCGCCACGTGGCAGAGCGGGTGGCGGCACAAGCCTGACGCCCCTTGTGGCGAGCGGGCTTGCCCCGCGCTGGGCGGCAAAGCCGCCCCAATAGCCTCACCACGTTCCGTCAGATACACCAAGGTGGCTGTATTTGGGGCTGCTTCGCAGCCCAGCGCGGGGCAAGCCCGCTCGCCACAGAAGGTCGATCTGCGCGTTACTGCTCGCTAGCCTTCTCGACCGTGGTCGATGCCGACCAGATGCGGTAACGCACTTCGACAT
>NZ_MIFU01000054.1:0-322 GCF_001855215.1 Pseudomonas sp. 06C 126
GGTTGGAGTGGGGCTGCTGCGCAGCCCAGCGCGGGGCAAGCCCGCTCGCCACAAGAAGTCTGCGGGCTACAAAAGTCCTGTGGTGCTGCTGCCTCCGGCTGCGAAGTCTCCAAAAAATCCTGACCTGGTGCCCCCCATCCCTGTGGCGAGCGGGCTTGCCCCGCGCTGGGTGGCGAAGCCGCCCCAAACCCTGCTGGCTCGGTGTGCCTGAAATATCTACGGCGGTTGGAGTGGGGCTGCTGCGCAGCCCAGCGCGGGGCAAGCCCGCTCGCCACAAGAAGTCTGCGGGCCACAAAAGTTCTGTAGTGCTGCTGCCTCCGGC